>NZ_JAJCNF010000059.1:0-3130 GCF_020560945.1 Dorea sp. 210702-DFI.3.125 | reverse complement strand
TAAACCGTCATGGCTTCCGCCCACATCTGTTCGATATACGCCCTCGCCGCCGCTTCATCGTCCAGTATGTGAACCTCCGCCCGTTCCGGGTACACCGTCACGGGGAGAAAGCGCCGGTTGCCGGTGCGGTCACGGGGCAAAAAGTCCTGCCGGTTGGTCGTCCCTCCAAATACACATTGCCGCAGCCGGTCTGCCGGATGTGTCTCATACGGCACTTTGTAGGTTTCTTTCTGGCGGCTTAAGAATGACTTGATTTCCTCAATACTCTTGGCGTTGGCTGTGGCGATCATCTCCGACATCTCGATAATCCAATGCCCTTGAAGCTTGCGGTACACATTTTCATCGTCCAGCTTCTTCAAATCGTCTGAAAACCATTCGTCCCTGCCTGCCAGCAGCCGGAAAAAGGTAGATTTCCCGGCTCCCTGACCACCAACCAGACAGAGCATGACCTCAAACTTGCTCCCCGGTCTGAATACCCGCCGGATGGCTCCCATCAGGAACAGTTTCAAGGCTTCATAAGTGTATTCGTCCGTATCGGCTCCCAGAAAGTGATGCAGGGCATAACGGATGCGCTCTGTGCCGTCCCATTGCAGGTTGTTCAGGTAATCCCTGACCGGATGGTAGCGGTTTTCATTGGCAACAATCTTGATGGCGCTCTGCACCTTTTTCTCGCTGATAAGCCCGTAATTTTCTTCCAGATACAAAAGCAGGTAGTTCATGTCCATGTCGGTCAGCGTGGTACTGGTGCGCTCCCAGCCCAGCGGCTTCACAATGTCAATCTGCTCCGTCAAAAGGTTCAGACGCAGCGCCCCACGAAACAGCGGGTCACGCTGGAACACCGTCAGGCAGTTTCGGATGCTGTTCTTCACGCCGCCTTTCTGCGTCCCCTCTAACGTCTCCCGGATTTCTTCCGGTGTCTGCGCCGGTTCCATTGTGTCCATCGTCCTTTTGACCGCTTCCTGCGTTTCCGGCGGCAAGCTCTGAAATTCGCTGTTCAAGCCGCAGCACCTCCTT
This sequence comes from Dorea sp. 210702-DFI.3.125, assembly GCF_020560945.1. Lineage (NCBI taxonomy): Bacteria > Bacillati > Bacillota > Clostridia > Lachnospirales > Lachnospiraceae > Dorea > Dorea sp. 210702-DFI.3.125. Next base: position 2,116 of record NZ_JAJCNF010000059.1, on the reverse strand, counting down.
TCCCTGTGCGGCGATCAATGCCGCTTTTTCTTCTATTTCTCCGTATAACAAAATATCCAAAAGGTATTCTGTGTAGCTTATCCTCTGCAACGCTTCCACAAAAAGAGGATGCCAGATGGCATCCTGCGGCTGTGGGGCGTATGCTGTTTTCCAATGCTCCAGCAGGCGCTGATAATCGCATAGCACCCGGAAACAATACCGTTCCGTTTCCTGAAATCTCTGCTCCGCTGATTTTTGCCGGGGCTGTGACCTGTTGTGACGCTTCCTATCTGGCGGCGCATTGCCGGATTTCTCATAGGAAACGCCGAAGTCCTCCGCAAGCCTGACCGCAGCTTCCCGTTTCCCCAATCCATGCAGCAAAGCGGCAAAGTCGATCACATCCCCGGAAGCCCCGCAGCCGAAGCAGTAAAAGCGGCTGTCCACTTTCATGCTGGGCGTGCGGTCATTGTGGAATGGACAGCAGACCATGCCGTTTCTCCCCACCCGGATTCCATAGAATGAAGCAGCCTGCCGGGTGGTAACAGACTGTTTCACCGCTTCAAATACATTCAAATGCTCCCTCCGTAAAAATACCGGTAGCGGTAAAGCTGCCGGTTATATCATAGCTCCATCTCATGTTTCTTTCTCTGTACTTCCTGTGGCTGCTCCCTCCGGCGCAGTGCGGTATCTACGGCGTTCTGCACCTGCCGCAGCCGTATGACTTCCTCCCGGAGTGGCTTGTGCTGCGGAGACAGTTCGGCATACTCTGTTTTTAACTGTGCGTATTCCTGTTTCCATGCTTTCAGGGCAATGGGTTTTCCGTCCAGTTTTTCATTCAGAATACGGCGGGCGGCATAAAACAGCCGTAACTCCGCATCGTGGGATGTTTCAAATTTCTCCCTCTGTTTCTTAAACTTGATATTGTTCAATTCCGTATGGACAGGTTTTAGCCGCTGGTAATTCTCGCCCTCCCGTATCAATTCCTGCAATTCCTTTATCCTGGCAGATTTCTTTTTCATGGAGCCGCTTAATGCTTCAAATTCTTCGTTGACAGAGGAAAGACGCTCCTGCAAATCCTCTAATGTGAGCAGCTTGTTTTCCGTCAGATAATTGACGGCTTCGGCAAACTGCTTTAAGTTTCCGGTTCTGGCTTTATTGCTCCATGCCCCTGCGTTGCGCTGGTTGTAATAAGCGATCAACAGGTCGGCAAGGCTCGGTGTCTGCGGTTTGGAAAGTTCTTCTTTTACCTCTGCCATCCAGACAAACAGGGCTTTGATCTTCTTCCTCACATCCTGCATGAGCCGGTTGGTGGCTTTAATCCAGCGGTTCAGTTCCCCTTTCTCGGTGCGGATGCCCTTTGCTTCCATCTGCCGGACATTAGCTCCCTCGTGGACAGTAGGTATCAGGTCAAGCCCCTGCCGCACATAGGAACGGTGGTCGATACGCACATCCAGCCCTTTTTCCTCAAATTTTGTATTAACGGCAGCCGCCCACTGCTCCCGCCAGTGTTCCAGCGTTTCCGGCTCATGCCAGTCTGTTGTATGGACAGCGTTAAACATATAATCGCCATTTTTATCCCGGATTCGGTTTCCATCTTCATCAAGAAGATATTCCCGCCGCTGTTTTTGTCCCCATGTGCCATCCGGGTTCAAAGGGCGCATGGTTGTCATCACATGAAAATGCGGGTTAGGGATGCCGCCGTCCTCTTTCTCCGGGCTGTGAAAAGCAAGGTCGGCAATCATGCCTTTTGTCACAAACTGCTCCTGTACGAACTTCCTCGCCAGCTCCATGTTTTCTTCCAGCGTCAATTCATTCTGCATGGCAATATCAAAGGAATAGGCAAGCTGTGCTTTTGGATGTTTCTCGCAGTTCTCCACAGCATTCCAGAGGGTCGCCCGGTCAAGATATATTTCCGGCGCATGGGGCGGCAGCATGATTTCCGAAGCGATCACGCCGCCCTTTTTGGTGTAGTCGCTGACTTCTCCATAGTAGCTGCTGTAAAGACGCTCCCCGGCTCGGTAGGCTGCGCTGGCAATGGCGCTCTGACCGGCGCTGCGCTTTATCTGTGCGATTGAAAAATGATAAAGTGCTATCCTTAGTCACCGCCTTTCTCCTGCCCGGAAATACGGGCGTGGTT
>NZ_JAJCNF010000058.1:0-3537 GCF_020560945.1 Dorea sp. 210702-DFI.3.125 | reverse complement strand
CAAGAACTTGTGAGTAGATAGATATTTATATCATCAAAAGCATACTCGTTGAAGTGGGAATGAAACATGGGAGTTTATAACTTTTTATAAGTTTTCAGTAACGGAGAATATATGAAGAATGATTTTAAGTCTGGTTTTGTGACATTGATTGGACGTCCGAATGTGGGAAAATCTACATTAATGAATTACCTGATCGGGCAGAAGATTGCCATTACATCTAACAAACCGCAGACAACACGTAACCGTATCCAGACGGTTCTGACAACGGATGAAGGTCAGATTGTATTTGTTGATACACCAGGAATCCACAAGGCGAAAAACAAGCTCGGCGAGTACATGGTAAATGTGGCTGAGAAGACATTGAATGAAGTGGATGTCGTGCTTTGGCTTGTGGAGCCAACTACATTTATCGGAGCGGGCGAACAGCATATTGCAAAGCAGCTTCAGAGAGTCAAGACACCGGTCATTCTCGTCATCAATAAGGTGGATTCTGTGAAGAGAGAAGAGATTCTGCCGGCAATTGCTGCATACAAAGATATTTATGACTTTGCAGATATTGTTCCGGTATCTGCAAGAAGTGGTGACAATACGGATGAACTTCTGCGCGTCATTATGAAATATCTTCCATATGGACCACAGTTTTATGATGAGGACACAGTGACAGATCAGCCGGAACGTCAGATTGTGGCAGAATTGATCCGTGAGAAAGCATTGCACAGTTTGCAAGATGAAATCCCGCATGGAATCGCGGTTGCGATTGACCGTATGAAAATGCAGAACAAAGTTATGCATATTGATGCAACGATCATCTGTGAGCGTGATTCACACAAGGGGATCATCATCGGAAAACAGGGGAGTATGCTGAAAAAAATTGGAAGTACTGCTCGTTATGAGATTGAGAGAATGTTGGATTGTAAGGTCAATCTGAAGCTTTGGGTGAAGGTAAAGAAGGACTGGAGAGACAGCGAATTTCTGATGAAAAATTTTGGATATCGGGAAGAAGAATAAAATGAGTGGTATTTGGGGGAATCTAATCATAAGGAAAAACATTTACATGAAAACAAGCTTATGATGAGGTGACCTTATGGAAGAAAAGTACTGGAAGCAATTTATGAAGACAGGAAGGATTGTGGACTATCTCTATTACCGTGGCATGAAGATCTGCTACAGAGTCATGGAGCGTTCACAGAAGAAGACCTATGAATCAGATTACCGTGACGGGCATGGTGCTTTCGGCAACTCCGGTGGGCGATTATGACAGACGTGTTGTACTGCTTACAAAAGAACGTGGGAAAATTGCAGCATTTGCAAGAGGAGCCAGAAGAACCAATAGTTCCCTCCTTGGGGTGACAAGCCCATTTTCATTTGGAGAATTTGTAGTCTATGAGGGGCGGACATCATATACATTGATGTCGGCCTCTATTTCCAATTATTTTTCTGAACTTCGGACAGACGTGGAAGGTGCTTACTATGGTTTTTATTTTCTGGATTTTGCGGGGTACTATGCAAGGGAAGCCAACGATGAGACAGAACTCTTAAAACTTTTGTATCAGACATTGCGCGCCCTTACAAATGTACATATACCAAATCGGCTGATTCGGTGCATTTATGAGTTAAAGGCGGTTTGTATCAATGGAGAAGGTCCACAGGTGTTTGAATGTGTCAGTTGTGGAAGATGGGAAGAAAATATGAAGTTCAGCGTCAGAAAAGGCGGTCTGGTCTGTAGAAAATGTGAGATTCATGCGCCGGACGCGGTGATGGTAGGGACATCTACTTTATATACGCTTCAGTATATTATCAGCTCAAAAGTAGAGAAGTTATATACATTTGCAGTGAAAGAAGAAGTGCTTTTGGAACTGGAGAATCTGATCCGCAATTACCTGAATGTATACGTGGGAAGAAACTTTAAATCATTGGAAATATTAGAGACAATAGTTTGATTTGTAGAAATTTATAGAAATACAAAGTAAATATATGGGAAATAGACTTGAAAATAGATAATATTAACTGTATAATTATTAACAATATCAGAGGAGAAGGAGAAGGGAATATGGTAGAAAAAACAATGGACAAAATTGTAGCTTTAGCAAAATCCAGAGGATTCGTGTATCCGGGGTCTGAGATTTACGGAGGACTTGCAAATACATGGGATTATGGAAATCTCGGAGTTGAGCTTAAGAACAATGTAAAAAAAGCATGGTGGCAGAAGTTCATTCAGGAATCACCATATAATGTCGGCGTAGATTGTGCGATCCTTATGAATCCACAAACATGGATTGCAAGTGGTCATCTTGGCGGATTCAGCGACCCTCTTATGGATTGTAAAGAATGCCATGAGCGTTTCAGAGCTGATAAAATTATTGAAGATTACGCTCACGAGCATGGTATTGAGATTGGAGACAGCATCGACGGCTGGAGCCATGAGCAGATGGAGAATTTTATTAAAGAGAATAATGTTCCATGTCCGACTTGCGGTAAACATGATTTCACAGAGATCCGTGAGTTCAACCTAATGTTCAAGACATTCCAGGGAGTTACAGAAGATGCAAAGAATACAGTATATTTAAGACCAGAGACAGCACAGGGAATCTTTGTAAACTTTAAGAACGTACAGCGTACATCAAGAAAGAAGATTCCATTTGGAATCGGACAGATTGGTAAATCATTCAGAAATGAGATTACACCAGGTAACTTTACATTCCGTACAAGAGAGTTCGAACAGATGGAGTTAGAGTTCTTCTGTGAGCCTGATACAGATCTTGAGTGGTTCGCTTACTGGAAGAAGTTCTGTCTTGACTGGTTACACACACTGGGACTGAAAGACGAAGAAGTACGTTATCGTGACCATGATAAAGAGGAGCTTTCATTCTACAGTAAAGCAACTACGGATATCGAGTTCCTGTTCCCATTTGGCTGGGGAGAACTGTGGGGAATCGCAGATCGTACAGATTATGATTTGACACAGCATATGAATGTATCAAAACAGGATCTTACTTATTTTGATGACGAGAAGAAAGAAAAATATACACCATATGTTATTGAGCCGTCACTTGGAGCAGACCGTGTAGTTCTTGCATTCCTGTGTGCAGCTTATGATGAAGAGAATATTGGAACAGAAGATAAGCCGGATACAAGAACTGTTCTTCACTTCCATCCGGCACTTGCACCAGTGAAGATTGGTATACTTCCACTTTCCAAGAAACTCAACGAAGGTGCAGAGAAAGTATATGCACAGCTTGCTAAGAAATACAACTGCGAGTTCGATGACCGTGGAAATATCGGAAAACGTTATCGCCGTCAGGACGAGATCGGAACACCATTCTGTGTAACATACGACTTCGATTCCGAGGAAGACGGAGCAGTTACAGTACGTGACCGTGACACAATGGAGCAGGAGAGAATCAAAATAGAAGATCTTGACGCTTACTTTGAAAAGAAATTTACATGGTAAAATAATAATTAGGGACGTAGTATTTTAAAAGTTCAATGTCATTAAGTTAAGGATAAAATTGTAATTATTGAGGCTTTGACACTTCT
>NZ_JAJCNF010000057.1:0-3594 GCF_020560945.1 Dorea sp. 210702-DFI.3.125 | reverse complement strand
GTAGAGCATTCGGCTGTTAACCGAAGGGTCGTAGGTTCGAACCCTACTCGGGGAGCTAAAACCTGTAAGTATAATACTTACAGGTTTTTTTGTATAATCGGGATTGCATTTCCTATTACACAAAACTCTACGTCAAGTTGTTAAAAACTTAGCATAATATTAACGTCTTTAAAGCTTCAAAAAACAACCACATTTATGTTAAAATAATTAAAAGATGCGGGGGCGAGTCCCAAGGTCGTTAAGCGAGTCCTAAGTTCATTAAAATAGTGTTCGAAAAGGTACTTTATTAAAGGATACATATTAATTAATACATATTAAATATAGAAGAAAGGCGTTTATGGGATTACAATTATATCAAAAAAATTTACTGGAAAAACTAAAAGAGTCATTAGGAGCTGTGTTGCCGATCATAGGCATTGTGCTGGTGTTATGCTTTAGCATTGCGCCCATTCCAAACAGCGTCCTGATGACTTTTGTTGTTGGTGCAGTTCTCCTGATCATCGGAATGATGTTCTTTACACTTGGTGCGGAGATGGCGATGACTCCTATGGGAGAACGAATAGGAACGAAACTGACCAATACAAGAAAGATAAGTGTAGTGATAGTGCTGTGTTTTATCCTTGGCTTTATCATCACCATATCAGAACCGGATCTTCAAGTATTGGCTGAACAAGTTCCATCCATTCCCAATTACACGCTGATTATTGCAGTAGCAACAGGAGTTGGAATATTTCTTGTAGCCGCAGTACTTCGAATGTTATTTGGAATTCCACTGGCACATATGCTTTTAATTTTGTACCCGATCATATTCATTTTGGCAAGCATTGTTCCACAAGATTTTCTGACAGTGGCATTTGATTCAGGCGGAGTAACAACAGGACCTATGACAGTACCATTTATTATGGCGTTAGGAATCGGATTTTCAGCAGTTCGAAGTGATAAACATGCGGAAAATGATAGCTTTGGTCTGGTTGCATTGTGTTCAGTCGGACCAATTCTGGCAGTATTGCTGCTTGGCTTACTTTACCACCCAGGGGGAAGTGGATACGAACAGACAATGATTGTGAAGACCGATAATTCAGTAGAAATGTGGCAGCTTTTTCAAGAAGGGCTTCCTTATTATATGAAAGAAATGCTGATTTCTTTACTGCCAATTATTTTATTTTTCTTCATTTTTCAGATTGTATCATTACATCTTCACAAAAAGACGTTGGTAAAAATTATTATAGGAATCATTTATACATACATAGGTCTTGTACTTTTCCTAACAGGGGTAAATGTGGGATTTATGCCGGCAGGTAATTATCTGGGTCAAGTGATTGCGGGGCTTTCCTATCCATGGATCATCGTGCCGATTGGTATGCTGATCGGTTACTTTATCGTAAAAGCGGAACCAGCAGTATATGTATTAACGGAACAGGTAGAAGAACTGACTTCCGGAGCCATTTCCGCAAAAGCAATGGGAATGAGTCTGTCCATCGGAGTCGCATTCTCTCTGGGACTGGCAATGGTGCGGGTGCTTATCGGCATTTCGATTTTGTGGTTTCTGCTCCCAGGATACGCAGTAGCCCTTGGATTAACATTTTTCGTGCCCAAAATATTTACAGCAATCGCATTTGACTCAGGAGGCGTAGCATCCGGACCGATGACAGCAACATTTTTACTGCCATTTTCAATGGGAGCATGCGAGGCGCTAGGTGGAAATGTTGTGACAGATGCGTTTGGAGTGGTAGCTATGGTAGCAATGACGCCGCTTATAACAATTCAAATCCTTGGACTGATCTATCAGATTCAGGAACAGATGAAAGAAAAACAGGCAGCAAAAGATTACACAAGTATAAAAGTATGCATAGAAAATCTAGACAATGTAGACAATCAAGAAATCATTGAGTTGTAAACAGTCGAGTTGTAAACAGGGATAGAGATTTTTACAAGGCGCATATTAGTGAAGATGGAAAATGTTTAAGAAAATTAGAAAGTTCGGAGATAATTTATGAGTAGATTATATATGATGGTGACGATTACAGACAGGAACCGAAAGAAGAAATTTGAAGAATTTTATAAGAAAAATGAGCATATGGTTTTCTTTACAACATTGGGACGTGGAACCGCAAATAGTGAGATGTTGGACTATTTCGGATTGGAAGAATCAGAAAAGGTCGTAATTCTATCGGTGGTAACAGAAGAAACGTGGAAGAAACTAAGGCGGGAAATGATTGTAAAGATGCAGATCGACGTGCCGGGAACCGGAATTGCATTTATCGTGCCACTCAGCAGCATCGGCGGAGAAAAAACATTACATTTCCTGATACAGAGCGAGAAATTTGAACGGGAGGAGGAGTCCACTTTGAAAGAAACAGAATATGAATTATTAGTAGCAATTGCCAATCAGGGGTGCATCGACACCGTGATGGACGTGGCGAGAAGTGTAGGAGCCGGAGGCGGAACCGTGATCCATGCGAAAGGAACCGGCATGGAAACAGCAGAAAAATTTCTTGGCGTATCACTGGCGGCAGAAAAAGAAATCATATTGATCGTCACAAGAAAGAAACAGAAAAATGCAATCATGAAAGCCATGATGGAGCAGACAGGACTTGCCAGCAAAGAAAAAACAATTATATTTTCCCTGCCGGTCACAAGCACAGTAGGACTTAGAATGTATATAGATGAAATGGATATGGATGAGGAAGAAAAAGACAGATAATTCGTGCGTAATGATATTCAATTTCAGTTATAATGAGAACAAAAATCAATAAGCCTGCTCAAGTGAGTAATAATTATCAATAAGGAAAAAGAAGTGGAAATGAAAAAACAAATGCGTTACAATTTAGTGAATTCAAAGTGATGATATAGTACTGAACCAAAAAGTACATATCACATATACTAACATCATATAAGAACCTAGAAGTAGAAAGAAAGGCAGGAGACAAAAGATGTCAAACATTTTAAAAGGCTTAAAAAAAGTAGATGGAAAGAAGACAGGAATCTTTGCAGCAGGAGTATTATTCGGAACTGCAGGAATCAAAGTTCTGTCCAGCAAGGACGCTAAAAAATTATACACAAACTGTACAGCAGCAGTTTTAAGAGCAAAAGAATGTGTGCTTAAGACAGCAGCTACAATTCAGGAAAATGCAGAGGACGTATATGCAGAAGCACAGCAGATCAACGAAGACAGAGCAGCAAAAGAAGAGCAGGAGTACGCAGAGGCAGTAGCAGCAGAAGAGGCCGAAGAAGCAGAGGAAGCAGCAGAAGCTGATGAGACAGATTTTGCGGAAGAGACAGCCGAGTAAGAACGCAGATAAGACAGCAAAGTAAGACAGGTAAGTCAGACAGCTAAGTCAGACAGCCGAGTAGTTCAAGGAGAACTAGCATAAAAATTATTGTGATAATTATAAAAATGTAAGGAAAAATCAGGACACCTGTGGTTAAGACTGCAGGTGTCTTGACAAGTTGTAAGAGAATCAACAGCAAGCGAACCACAGCGAGCGAATCACTGCGAGGTAAGCTGTAAGAGAATCAACAGCAAGTGAACCACAGCAAGCGAATCACTGCGAGGTAAGCTGTAAGAGAATCAACAGCAAGTGAACCACAGCA
>NZ_JAJCNF010000056.1:0-3617 GCF_020560945.1 Dorea sp. 210702-DFI.3.125 | reverse complement strand
GCTTCCATCATGGGAATTACTTCTTTGCTTTCTTCTAATGTCATTCAACCACTCCTTCCATATTGACAATGCACCGGATACCTTACCAAAGGTTGTGATTACCTTTTGCAGTAGTGCATTTTGTTTTTTAATCATCTGGTTTTCCTCTACCTTCCATGAACCATTCCATATCTGTCCGGTGAGATATTTTTCCTCAATCTTTCTTGCATCCGCACCCTCATGAATCGTAGGGATTTTTAATTTGCCCTGTCTTTCATAAGAGCGGTGGTCAATCTGATTGTCTATGGATAAATGCCGGTTACACATCCCAGCCCATTCGCTTCGCCATAACTCACAATTCTTTGGATTATTCCAGCCGGTAGCATCGGTCAGAACCCGTTTCCATTGTTTTCGGTTTCTTGCCCCGACTTTCTGTACTCCGTTTTCATCAAGTACCGGAATGCGGATTCCATGCCGATCAGGATTTTTCTTATCCTGCCACCAGTCCGGGTGGGATTCATCAACCACGATATTTCCGTCAGTATCTCTGACAAAATCCCAGTCCTTGACTTCTTTGCTGCCCCATGAATGATCCAGATTGAATGGTCGCATGGTTACAAGTAAATGCACATGTGGGTTTCCATCGCCCTTATCGTGTATGCTCCAGTCGACACACATTCCCTTATCCACGAAAGTCTTTTGAATATATTCGGTTGTATAATCAATCTGTTCCTGTCTGCTCCATTCTTTCGGCAGGGAAAATTCAAATGAACGTCCAAGCTGGGCATCTGCATTTTTTTCTATCTTCAAGACCTCATTCCATAACCGCTGTTTCTGAAATGTGATTTTAAACTTTTCCAGTGCTGCTTCCTTATCGCCTGCCCTTTTATAACGGATAGACTGTTGAAACCTTTTTATATTTTCTTCCGGTACCTGCAGCCACTCCGGAGGTGCATTTTCGCACATCATCAGACTGGTGTAGACGACTTCCTTTTTGGAAGTGTAGTAGCTGATCCTGCCTGTTTCCTCATTCTTCATCACATCTCCGTTAAGATATGCAGATGCGGATATGACAGATTTTCCTTTACTGCGTCCGACAATTTTTACTGTAAAATGAAATATCGCCATGCTACGATTCCCCCTTTCTGCCGTATCCGGCATTGATTTCCGACAGAATCTTCTTCTGGTTTGGCAGGAGTGAAGCTGTCGGAACGCTCTCTGCGCAAGAGTGCCCCCTGCGGCATGAGCAGGTCTGGCTGAAAGCCCCGCCGACGGAACGAGCCCGGCAAGCGTAAGCGCAGACCGGTTGCCACTTGTGGCAGACTTATAAGGACGACCTCTGGTTGTCCATAAGTGCGCCCTTCATTCAAAGGCAATGAAGGGAATGGAAAACCCACTCCCTCCGCCATTACACTTCCTCCATATCTGTAAGTGGCTCTTTCTGCATCGCCTTTGAGAAAAACTTTCCGTTTGTTTCCTGCCTTTTTAAGAAGCCGATTAGTTTTGGTAAATCTTCCTCCTCAATCGGACATCCAAGAACTGATTCCACCGCACCGCCAATCTGACAGAGCCTGTGGGTTCTTTTTTTACTTTCCTCGGCTTTCTTTCGCTTTTCCAGTTCCTTCCGCTGTGCTATGAGCTTTTTTGTAGCTTCAATGCTTTCCTGTTCCTTTTTCTCTAATGCACGTATTCTTTCTTCATAAGTCTTTGTTGATTTCGCCATATCGTCTTCATCCTTTCTTTTTCCGATAAACAACAGTTCTCGGTTGCATATCAGGAGAAGCACATGGTATAATCCTCTTGCGTGTAGGTATATCATGGCTTCGGTCTGATAGAACCTTTGGCGGTTTCTTAGGAAGCCGCCTTTTTAAGTTGCCACATTTCTTGTGACAGCTTTTACATTCCCTTTATCCCTCAGATCTCGCCCCTCGTTGGCTTCCATAAACTTTTCCAGAATGTCAGTTTTAATAAGGACTTTTCTTCCGACCTTTAATACCGGAAGTTTCTTCCATTCAACCAGCTTTCTCAAAGTGTTTCTGCCAATCCCTGTATAGTCGGCTGCTTCCTCGATGGATAATGCAATCTTTCTTTCCGTCATCTTGTCACCTCCTAGTAAATTGCATTATGCAATTTTTATTGTGCTGTTAGTATAGCGGTTTTATATTACATTGTCAAGCGTTATGAAATTTTAAAAATAATCATTAAATTGCATATTGCAATTATGTGAGGTACATGCTATAATTCATACATACCGAAAAAGGAGGCAATCAGCATGAAAGATAAAGAACTACGCAAGCTGATAGGTAGCAGGGCAAAACAGCGTCGTCTGGAATTAAATCTGACACAGCCTTATGTTGCAGAGAAGATGGGAGTTACCGCTTCCACAATACTGCGTTATGAGAATGGTTCGATTGACAATACCAAAAAGATGGTGCTGGAAGGTCTTTCGGAAGCACTTCATGTATCTATTGAATGGCTCAGAGGTGAAACCGATGAATACGAAACCGATATTACGGATAAGAAAGAATTACAGATTCGTGATGCAATGGGCGATATTCTCAAACAGTTACCTCTCGACCTTAGTAAACAGGAAGATGCTTTTTCCAAAGATTTACTGCTGTTGATGTTAAAGCAATATAACCTGTTTCTGGAATCATTCCAGTTCGCCTGCAAGAATTATAAGGGCAGCACGAATGAAGCGGATATTGCAAAAGTAATGGGGTTTGAGTCGAATGATGAATATAACGAGATCATGTTTCTCCGAGAGATCACCCATACCGTCAATGCCTTTAATGACATGGCAGATATCGTAAGAATCTATTCCAAGAAACCGAAAGCAGCAGAACAAAGGCTTGAAAATCTTTTATCAGAAGTTTTGTATGAGGATTCCGATTCGGTATAGAACGACAACCGGAGTTATGATACAATGAGCACGAGCGAGTCACGCTGTTTACAGATTTGACGAGCGGCGAATTGGCTTATGGACTTGTCCATAAGATGCCTACACGCAAGAAGCATTTCATCAGTTCCGATTGTCTGATATCGAAAGGAGACACACGATTATGGCAAAAGGATCTGTAAGAAAAAAAGGAAAGAAATGGTACTACCGCTTCTATGTAGAAGATGCAAGCGGCAATCTGGTTCAGAAAGAATACGCTGGAACAGAAAGCAAAAGTGAAACGGAAAAACTGCTCCGTCAGGCAATGGACGATTACGAAAGCAAGAAATTCATTGCAAAGTCGGAAAATATTACAGTTGGAGAATTACTTGATATATGGGCAGAGGAAGAATTAAAGACTGGTACTCTCAGTAATGGGACAGTCCAGAATTACCTCGGTGCTATTACCAACATCAAGAAGCATCCAATTTCAGAGAGAAAGTTGAAAAATGTAACATCTGAGCATTTACAAGCCTTCTTCGATCTGCTTTCCTTTGGTGGCACTTATCCAGATGGTTCAGAAAGAAAAGGTTATAGCAAAGATTACATTCGTTCTTTCTCGGCAGTATTACAGCAGTCATTCCGATTTGCAGTATCACCAAAGCAATATATCACTTTCAATCCGATGCAGTATATTAAGCTGAAATACCAGACGGATGAGGTTGACCTGTTTTCTGATGATGACATGGATGGCGATATA
>NZ_JAJCNF010000055.1:0-4372 GCF_020560945.1 Dorea sp. 210702-DFI.3.125 | reverse complement strand
AGATTCTTTTGAAGTAAAAGAGCTTGTTGGAGAATATGGCTTTGTTATGAAACAGCTTGCCCAGATAAAAGAAGAAAAAGGCTTTATGATGGCACAGACGCAGTATTACCGCAATGAACAAATCAAACCAATGATAGACGAAAAATACGGTGAAGGGGCTTCTGATTTCTTTGCACAGGCAATAGAAAACTATTATAAAGTTAAGTAATCTTGAATTTTAACTAAATACCCGCCGCCCCCAGCGGCACACCAAGCAGGAAATCTGAAAAAGGTCTCCTGCTTTTTTTATACCTAAAATCGGAAAGGAGGAACACTAAATGCCCTGTCCACACAATCAAATCTCCATCGTCCAGCGTAGCAACCGCCAGTCTGCTGTTGCCGCCGCTGCTTACCAAAGCGGCGAAAAGCTGTTCTGTGAATACGACCAGCAAGTGAAGCACTACCCAGAAAAGCGTGGTATCGTCCATAATGAAATCCTGCTCCCGGCAAATGCCCCGCCAGAGTATGCAGACCGCAATACCTTATGGAACGCCGCCGAAGCTGTTGAGAAGCAATGGAACTCCCAGCTTGCAAGGCGGTGGGTGCTTTCCATTCCCAGAGAGATACCGCCCGACCAGTACGCCGCCCTTGTCCGGGATTTCTGCAATCAGCAGTTTGTTTCCAAAGGAATGTGCGTGGATTTTGCCATCCATGACAAAGGGGACGGAAACCCTCACGCTCATGTCATGCTGACTATGCGGGCAATGGATGAACATGGGAAATGGCTTCCCAAGAGCCGCAAGGTTTATGACCTTGACGAGAACGGGGAACGGATAAAACTTCCGTCCGGCAGATGGAAAAGTCACAAGGAAGATACGGTTGACTGGAACGACCGCAAGTATTGTGAAATCTGGCGGCATGAATGGGAGATCATCCAGAACCGCTATCTGGAAGCCAACAACCGCCCGGAGCGGGTGGATCTCCGTTCTTATGAAAGACAGGGGCTTGATATTATCCCTACCGTCCATGAGGGTGCTGCTGTCCGGCAGATGGAAAAGCGAGGGATTCAGACCAACATCGGAAATCTGAACCGGGAAATCAAAGCCGCCAACAGCCTGATGAAGTCTATCCGGCAGCTTATTAAAAATCTCAAAGGCTGGATTATCGAGCTTAGTGAAAAACGAAAAGAACTGCTTGCGGAAAAAGCTGCGGAGGAAGCGGTATTTCTTCCCAATCTGTTGATGAAGTACATGGAGGTACGAAAGGCAGAACGGAGCGACTGGACACGGGCGGGACAAAACCGTGGAACTTCCAAAGACTTAAAGGCAGTCAGCGAAGCCCTGTCCTATCTTCAGAGAAAGGGACTTTCCACCGTGGAGGATTTGGAAAACTTTATAGAAACGTCCGGGAAATCTGCCGCCGACTACCGAAAGCAGATGAAGCCAAAGGAAACCCGCAGCAACGTGATTGACGCTATCCTTGCCGCCCGGACGGACTGTAAGGAATGTAAGCCCGTTTATGAGAAATACCAGAAGATATTTTTCAAGAAAACTAAGGAAAAATTCAAGCTGGAACACCCGGAGGTTGCCCGGTTTGAGAAAGCCAGTGCCTACCTTGCCAAGCACCCGGATGATAAGGACAGCACGAAAAAGGAGCTTTTGCAGGAACAGGCGAAGCTTGTGGGCGAAATCGCAGACTTGAAAGTACCGTTGACCGAGGTGCAGGAAGATTTGAAGAAGCTGCGGGACATCCGCTACTGGGTACGGAAAGCCACACCCGGCACAGAGGAAAGCAAAGAGCCGCCCAAGAAGCAGCCCCTCAAAGAAGTCTTGCAGGATAAGGCTGACGAGAAGAAAGCACAGAAAAACGCCCCGGCGCAGACGAAACACAAACAACAGGATATGGAACTTTAACAGGCACTTGCCATTTTCAGATTGAGAATGATAAGTGCCTTTTCTTTTTTACAAGGAGGAATTGATTTGAATGTATTTGAAGCTGTGAAGCAGTCCGTTACGACAAGACAGGCTGCGGAGCATTACGGAATCCGGGTAAACAGAAACGGGATGGCTTGCTGCCCGTTCCACAACGATAAGACCCCCAGCATGAAGCTGGACAAGCGTTTCCACTGCTTCGGATGTGGTGCAGATGGGGATGTGATTGATTTTGTAGCTGCCCTGTACGGGCTGGGGAAAAAGGAAGCCGCCGCACAGTTGGCGAGTGACTTCGGGCTTGCCTATGAGGACTGGAAGCCACCGGGCAGGGCAAGGAAGCCCAAGCCCCGGCAGAAATCCCCGGAAGAACAGTTCCGGGAAGCAAAGGCACATTGCTTCCGTGTCCTTGCCGATTATCTACACCTCTTACGGGTATGGAAAACCGACTATGCCCCGCACTCCCCGGAGGAAGCGTTTCATCCCCGGTTCGTGGAAGCCTTGCAGAAGCAAGCCCATGTGGAATATCTGCTGGATGTGCTGCTGTTCGGGGAGACAGAGGAAAAAGCGGTTTTGATTATGGACTACGGAAAGGATGTGATACAGCTTGAACAGCGAATGGCAGAGCTTGCAGCCGCAGACGCAGCAAGAACTAAAAAACACCATGAACGCCATGCAGCCGCCCCAGAGCGTTGAGGAAGTAAAGGCAACTCTGGAAACCACCGAGAAAGGCGGCGTCCGCCAGAGCATACGGAACTGCCTGACCGTATTCCAGCGTGACCCTGTGCTTGCCGGGGCAATCGCCTACAACATCCTGACCGACCGCAAGGACATCATAAAGCCCATCGGTTTTCACAGAGAAAGCACAGCCCTGACCGATACGGACATGAAGTATCTGCTTCTCTATCTGGAGGAAACCTACGGGCTTACCAGTGAGAAAAAGATTGAAACCGCCATCGGGATTGTGGCGAATGAGAATAAGTACCACCCCATCCGGGATTTTCTGAACAGCCTTGCATGGGACGGGACTGAGCGCATCCGCTTCTGTCTGCGGCACTTTCTGGGAGCTGATGTGGACGATTACACCTATGAAGCCTTGAAGCTGTTCATGCTGGGGGCGATTACAAGGGCATTTAAGCCCGGAAGCAAGTTTGAAATCATGCTGTGTCTGGTAGGCGGTCAGGGGGCTGGCAAATCCACCTTCTTCCGGCTGCTGGCAGTCCGGGACGAGTGGTTTTCCGATGATTTGCGGAAGCTGGACGATGATAACGTGTACCGCAAGCTGCAAGGTCACTGGATAATTGAAATGTCGGAAATGATGGCAACCGCCAATGCCAAGAGCATTGAGGAAATCAAGTCCTTTCTAAGCCGCCAGAAAGAGGTTTACAAAATTCCCTATGAAACTCACCCGGCAGACCGCCCCCGTCAATGCGTGTTCGGCGGCACTTCCAACGCCCTTGACTTTCTCCCCCTTGACCGTTCCGGCAACCGCCGATTTATCCCGGTCATGGTGTACCCGGAGCAAGCCGAGGTTCACATTTTGGAGGACGAAGCCGCTTCCAGAGCCTATATCGAGCAGATGTGGGCAGAAGCGATGGAAATTTACAGAAGCGGCAGGTTCAAGCTGGCTTTCAGCCCTGCCATGCAGCGGTATCTCAAAGAACACCAGCGGGATTTTATGCCGGAGGACACCAAAGCCGGGATGATACAGGCTTACCTTGATAAGTACACCGGGGAAACGGTCTGCTCCAAGCAGCTCTACAAGGAAGCCTTAAACCACACCTTTGATGAGCCGAAGCAATGGGAAATCCGGGAAATCAACGAGATAATGAACCAGTGCATTACCGGGTGGAACTACTTTTCCAATCCGAGGATGTTTGCGGAATACGGCAGACAAAAGGGCTGGGAGCGTGAAATCCCGGCAACGGACACCGACAACCCGCCCGAAAAATCTATGGACGGTTTTGTGGAGGTCACAGAGCAGATGGAGCTTCCATTCTGAAAATGACAGCCCGTTGCCGACTTCGTTGCTATCCCGTTGCCGAGCCGGTTGCCGGGGAAAATCCCTTATTTCCGGGCTTTTTCCCTCTCTGACAACCAAAACAACAGAAAAATAAAAGAAAAGTATAAATAGTAATCAACGCCAGATTGAGATTGTTTGCAAGGTCTTTTGAAGCCCGTTGCCGGACTTCGTTGCCGACCGTTCTCTGTCTGGCTATTTTCATGTATGGAGGATAACTGCCTATGGCGAAAAATAAGACCAAGATTGAAGTGACAACCGTATTTGACGGGGAACTGGACGCCACCGATGTGTTCGTCAGCCTGATTTCCCAGAAATACGGCAAAACAAATACAAAAGAATATCTTGCTAAAAAGAAAGATTTGAAGTATAATGAAGATGAGGTTCAACAGAGCCAGATACCGTCTGGATTGTGTGGGTAAATGGCTATGATGAACGAAATGGA
>NZ_JAJCNF010000054.1:0-4584 GCF_020560945.1 Dorea sp. 210702-DFI.3.125 | reverse complement strand
TGACTTCTTTTTGAATTTGATGAAAAAGTCCTTGACTTTTCGTCTCTGGCAAAACAGCGAAGTCGATTTTGATTTCCTGTGGTGCCAGACTTGCACCATTTGATATTGCGGAACTTCGTGAGATCATGAGTTACGATGAAATGGAACTGGATATGATGGGAGATCAGAGGTCTGCATTGTTTGTCATTATCTCGGATACAGATGATACCTTTAACTTTGTGGTAGCAATGATGTACAGCCAGTTATTCAATTTATTATGCGACAGGGCAGATGATGTACACCATGGCAGACTGCCGTATCATGTAAGAATCCTCTGTGACGAGTTCGCAAATATCGGACAGATTCCGAAGTTCGACAAGCTGATCGCAACCATACGAAGCAGAGAAATATCTGCTTCTATTATACTCCAGTCGCAGTCACAGTTAAAGACTATTTATAAAGATGCTGCAGAAACCATTTTAGGGAATTGTGACACAATGCTGTTCCTTGGAGGAAAAGAAAGTTCCACTTTAAAAGAGATTTCAGAAACACTTGGTAAGGAAACCATTGATTTATATAATACTTCGGATACGAGAGGGCAGAGCCGTTCTTACGGGATGAACTATCAGAAAACCGGAAAAGAACTGATGAGCAGGGATGAACTTGCGGTGATGGATGGAAATAAGTGTATCCTCCAGCTAAGAGGTGTCCGTCCGTTTTTCAGTGACAAGTATGATATTACAAAACATAAACGCTATAAGGAACTGTCTGATTACGATAAACGCAATGAATTTGATGTGGAAGCGTACATGAGGCACAGAATGGAAGTAAAACTTACAAGGTCAGAGGAGTTTGACCTGTATGTGTTCTCAGAGGACAGTCTTATGGAACAGGAAAATAATGAAAACAAGGAAGCAGAGCATGTAGAAAATCCAACTACATAGCTCTTTTTCTTTGCCCTTTTGGGAGGTGAGAGGATGCACAGGTATGAACGACCGCCCATCAGGGCAGAGCCGGTCAGAATACAGCAGGAATTTATAAGCGAAAAACTTGAGAGGAGATAAAACATATGTCGTTTTTTAATTCAGCAATCAATATTTTACAGACACTTGTAGTAGCAATCGGAGCAGGTCTTGCAGTATGGGGAGTTATTAATCTTCTGGAAGGATACGGCAACGACAATCCTGGGGCTAAGTCACAGGGAATCAAGCAGTTTATGGCTAATTAAAGGGAACAAAAAGAAAGGAAAAGCACAATCCAGACGGTATCAGCGGCAGGCTACAAGAATAAATTGTGATTTCACAAGATTGGTGCTATAATAAGAGAAAAGTTCCTGCCGGGGCAGCCGCCCCGGTGGTATGGATAGAAAGGCAGGAAAGCAATATGCACATCAGCTATAAACCACTCTGGCATACACTGTTAGAGCGTGATATGAGAAAAGAAGATTTAAGGCTTGCCGCCGGTATGACAACGAATATGATTGCCAACATGAGCAAAGAGGGAAAGCACATCAGCATGGACACATTAGCCCGTATCTGCGAAACGCTGAATTGTGAGATTACCGATGTGATTGAGTTAGTACCAGACGAGCCTGCTTCCACAGGAGGTAAGGAACATGAGCGAATTGAAACCAAGAATAACGGAAAACGGAATTGATTATATCCTTGTCGGAGATTACTATATCCCAGATTTGAAGCTGCCGGAGGAACATCGCCCTATCGGAAAGTACGGACGGATGCACCGGGAGTATTTAAGAGAAGTCCACCCAGCCAAATTGAACACCTTGACCTTGACAGGGGAGTTATGGACATACCTTGCAGACCTGAACGAACAGGCACAGGAACGGTTAGACACCATCATGGAGCAGATGAAAGATGCCGAGGGCGTGACCGAGGAATTGAAACGAACCCAACAAATGGAATGGGTGCGGCGTTGCAATAACATTCACAACCGGGCAGAAGAAATTATTTTGCAAGAGATGATTTATTCATAACGGTATGGTAGAATGATTATGACAAATAAGAATTTTTTGCTCCATACGCCCTTGACAATAGTCCTTACAATATACTATAATAGTATTTGTAAATACTATTTGTAAGAGGAGGACTTATGGAAAACAATCATTTTAACGTTGCGTGGGAGAAAAGCACTGCGCTATATACAAAAGCAGCTTCAGTACTTGGCATCGGATACCCGGAAATGATGGTGCTGTATGCGCTGGAATCCATGGGAGAACTGACGCAAAAGCAGATCGCAGAGAATTTCGGTATGCAAAAACAGACGGTTCATACGGTCGTGAGCGCACTTCAAAAGAAGGGCTATTTACTGTTGGAGGCCAGCGAGGGCGATAAACGTGAGAAGCGGATCGTCTTGACTGAAAGCGGACAGGTATACGCCCACAGAATGATTGCGCCTTTACGAAAAGCCGAGGAGAAGGTTTATAGAACAATCGGGAACGAACGGCTCCAAGCCATGTGTGAAATTCTTGACCTTTTCAATCTTCTCTTTGAAAGAGAGCTGAGAGGAGGGCTGGGCAGTGAATAACAAGCGGACTTTCTTTCAGTATGTGATTCCGTCCGTGTTATCCTTTGCGCTTTCCGGGGTGTATGCCATCGTTGACGGTTTCTTTGTAGGCAACTCAATCGGGGATGCCGGACTTTCCGCAATCAACATTGCATATCCCATCACGGCGGTCCTGCAATCCGTAGGGACAGGAATCGGAATGGGCGGTTCAGTCAAATACTCCATTCTGAAAGCAGCAGGAAATGAGAAAAAAGCACGGGAGTTCGTTGCCGGTGCAACATGGCTGATGCTTCTTTTCAGCGCTGTCCTGACTGTCACCGTTTTCTTCACTTCAGAGAAAATCCTTTCTGCCCTTGGTGCATCGGGCGAGTTGCTTACTCTGGGAAATGAGTATATCAAGGTAATTGCCCTTGGAGCGATTTTACAGGTGTTCGGCACCGGACTGGTTCCGTTTATGCGTAATTACGGCGGTTCTTTGTGGGCAATGATCGCTATGATCTGCGGCTTTGCTACCAATGTTGCTCTTGACTATACTTTTGTGTGGGTTCTTGGACGGGGCATGTACGGTGCGGCATTGGCGACCATTATTGGGCAGGGAGTTACCATGGCGGTTGCACTCGTGTATTGCGCCATCAAAAAGAACCTCACTCTGAAAATCGCACCTGTTGATACCCCGAAAACGGCATTTCAGATATTAAAAATCGGACTTGCTCCATTTGGCTTGACCCTTGCCCCAAATATCTCTCTTGTGATCATCAACCGATTTTCGGTTTATTATGGCGGACAGGAGGCTATCGCCACCTATGCCTGTATCTCCTATATCATCTGCATTGTTTATCTTCTTTTGCAGGGTGTCGGTGATGGTAGCCAGCCGCTCATGAGTCAGTTCTACGGAGCAGGCGAAGAAAAATCGCTCAAACAAACCAAAACGCTGGCGTATGAATTTTCCATGGTTTTGGCGGTAATCAGTGCGATTCTGATTTACCTGCTCCGTGGAAAGATTGGACTACTGTTCGGTTCATCTGCCGAGGTAAACGCAGGGGTCATAAAGGTCATGCCGATCTTCCTTGTGTCGGTTCCGTTTGACGCCATCACACGAGTTTCCGCGGCGGCTTTCTACGCAACCGAAAAAAGTGTGCTGTCCTATGTTCTGACCTTTATCGAACCCATCATCATGCTGGTGTTGATGCTGATGCTGCCGCCGGTGTTTGGCGGTCAAATCACGATTTGGTGGAGCGCCGTATTTGCAAAGGTCATTACCGCATCAGTAAGCATTGTGCTGTCCGTTAGATACAGCGCACAAAGAAATCGATAACTTCCAGTTTATCGTTCTGATTTTCAACTGAATAACCACAGTAAAAACCGCTGCTACATGGAAGCTAACAAACCATGCAACAGCGGTTTTTCTTTACCGTTTTTTCCTTTGGCTGATAGGCGTTCCCATTTTCTTTGATTTTTTGAGAATCCGAATGAGCCAGCGGAATTCTTCTTCCGACAGATTTTTATAGTTGATACCGAGTTGCTTGCAATAAAGGATGACCAGCTTTTCATCCCGACTGCCCTTGAAATTTTCGACCGCTTCCAGATTTTCTTTCAGTTCATCGGCAACGGTGGTCTGGGGCGCACTCTCACTGTCCTTTTTGTGAGTTTCCCGAATATCCCGGATAATGAGATTGAGGTCATCCAGAACCATGTGGCTGAAATATTCATCATCGCTGATATGGGCGGCTTGCAGCACTTTCAAATGCGGGTCATCTTCGCCGGGGCGATACCGTTCAATGATTTCATGCCGGACGGTATCGACAAGTGCATTGAGATTTTGAATCTGCATGGTGGCAATCCCGTCCACATAAATCTCAATGTCTGCAAGAAACTTGATAAAATCTTTATGTGTGGCAAGCTCACAGAGCAGACGGTTGTTAATCCGACCGCTTTTCAGGAGAGCAACCATCTCATCATTCAAATGCAGCTCCGTCAATGACGTGTTGATCTGCTCCCTGTTCTCTGTCCGGCACAGTAGATAATCAACGGAAACCCCATAGAAGTCTGCCAGCGTGATAAGGTTGCCATGATTGATTTCCT
>NZ_JAJCNF010000053.1:0-5250 GCF_020560945.1 Dorea sp. 210702-DFI.3.125 | reverse complement strand
TGACTTCTTTTTGAATTTGATGAAAAAGTCCTTGACTTTTCGTCTCTGGCAAAACGGCGAAGTCGATTTTGATTAGCTGCGGCGCGAGGTTATCCCCATTCGACATTAAGGAACTGCGGGAGCTTATGGAAACCGACGAAATGGAGCTTGACACCATAGGCGACAGAAAGACCGCCCTTTTCGTCATTATCAGCGACACCGACGATACTTTTAACTTTGTCGTGAGTATTCTCTACACACAGTTATTCAACCTTTTATGCGACAAGGCAGATGATGAATACGGCGGGCGGCTTCCCGTCCATGTACGGTGCTTACTTGATGAATTTGCGAATATCGGGCAGATACCAAAGTTTGAAAAGCTCATTGCAACGATACGGAGCCGGGAAATATCCGCGTCAATCATCTTGCAGAGCCAGTCACAGCTAAAAGCAATCTACAAGGACAACGCCGATACCATAGTCGGCAACTGCGACACCACCCTTTTCTTGGGCGGCAAGGAAAAAACGACGCTCAAAGAAATATCGGAGATTTTAGGCAAGGAAACGATAGACAGCTTCAACACTTCCGAAACAAGGGGGCGGGAGCTTTCGCATGGGCTGAACTATCAGAAATTGGGAAAGCAGCTTATGACGGAAGATGAAATCGCAGTCATGGACGGAGGGAAATGTATCTTGCAGCTACGAGGGGTGCGCCCGTTCTTTTCGGACAAATTCGACATAACGAAGCACCCGAAATACAAGTACCTGTCCGACGCAGACCCGAAGAACGCCTTTGACATGGAAAAGCACCTTAAACGCCGCCCCGCCATTGTCAAGCCCGACGAGGTTTTTGACTATTACGAGATTGACGCAGCAGACTTACAGGAGGACGCAGACCATGAGGAAACGTAGCGCAGAGGAAAAACAAAAGCAGCTTGAACGGTTTTTAATGAATGTTGCGGAAGCCGCCGACGCTGCATTATGGGAGTATTGGCGGGAAAAGGAAGCGGAACACCGCCGCTTTGCAACGGAGTATGTCACGCGCCGGGGGCTTATCCCGCAACAATGACAGCATGGCAGACCGCCGGGGGACAGGGGAAGCTACACTTCCCCTACGCTGCCTTGCGGCAGCTACCCCTTTGTGAACTTGTGGGAAGCGAACACCTTGCTGCGCAAGCTATTCACTTCCCGCAAGTCTGAAAAAAACGTCCGGCAGCACAGCGGGACACAGAAAGGAGCGATTGAAGCAATCACATCTATCCATACCGGCTACATGATACGCGCCCCCACTTTCCGGCGCAGTACACAGCGGCAAAATCCGCACCCCTTACAACTGAATACCGCCGCGCCGCAGGACTTACGCAGCGCGGGGACAGCCGCCTTTACCAGAGGGCGGTTTTTTTGTGCGGCGGCATATGCTGACCGCCTTTTGTCCGCTTGTCGGACAGCCGCAGACGCGGCAGAAAGGATATATTTATGGCATTTTTCAATAGCGCAGTAGACGTTTTGCAGACCCTTGTTGTAGCACTTGGAGCCGGGCTTGGTATCTGGGGCGTAATCAATCTGATGGAGGGCTACGGCAACGACAATCCGGGCGCGAATGCTCATGTACGGTAGAGAAGCACAAAGCAAAACAAAGACAGCCAGTCCTGCCACTATTCCGAAGTCAGGGGAACGCAATAGAAAAATTCATAGCTGTATGCTATACTTAATTAGCATTTGAACATATCAAGCTGACACAGCAATCTCTTTGCTTGCCGTTAATGCGCGTCTACCAATAGTCCGCAGAAAGCAAGAGTAGCGTAAAGGTATAAAAATTTCAAACTTCTTTGTAACGAAATTCCGATTTCTCCGTCTAACCTATGAAGCTGAAGGAGGTGATGACAAGTATGGACTATGAAAAGCTCTATAAAGCCTACTATTTACAGGTATACTCGTATACTATTTCTCTTGCCAAAAATCGTGAGATAGCAGAGGAAATCACGCAGAACACATTCTATAAGGCTGTTTCTACAACATCACAATTCAAAGGTAAGTCAGATGAATTGACATGGCTCTGCTCCATAGCAAAAAACCTTTACCATGATGAAATGCGAAGCCGTCAGCGAGTAGCTGATGTGAGTGAAATCAATGACTTGCCATCAAATGAAAATGTTGAGAACTCAGTTGCAGATTCTGACATGGCGTTCCGCATACACCTCGTTCTTCACCGTTTGGAAGAACCATACAAAGAAGTCTTTCAGCTTCGCGTATTCGGGGAACTATCTTTTTCACAAATCGCTGCAATTTTTGGAAAAACAGAATCATGGGCGAGAGTTACTTATCATCGTGCAAAGCTAAAAATTCAAGAAAGGATGGATGAAAAGCATGAGTAAACAATGCGATATTGTTCGAGATATTCTTCCGCTGTATGTTGACGGTGCTTGCAGCGAAGCAAGCGCAGAGATGGTAAAAGAGCATTTGAACGCCTGTGCTGACTGTAACGCAATTTATCAGAAATTGCTTTCTCACACGAGCGAAGATGTTCTTCACGAAGAAAGCGAAAGCGTTATTATGCGCCATGAGGCAAAAGAAAAGCAGAGAGGCAGAAAAAAGATAACGATTGCTGTTCTCGTTTCCATCGCTCTTTGTATCATTGCAATTTTTACAGCTCTCTTTCTGTTACCTATAAACATTGCTTATGAGCCTGTCAAAATCGACTTCCCATTTGAGGTTGAAGATGTCGAAAACGTTGAAATGTACCACTATGACGGAGTGCCTGCATCAGCAGAAAAGAAAGTAGTTGTTGCTGAAAATGATATAAAGACCCTGTATGATAAGTTCAAGGGCTTATCCCTAAAAGACAAAACGACTGAGGAAACTGCCGGAGCAGATGTGACCAGCTTTAGATTTAACCTCTCAGATGGAACAAGCTACGATTTGATTTACGCCTGCTATGGGGTTAAAAACGGCGAATTGAAGTCAGCAGCAGGCGGTTTTAAGTATTTCACAAGTGCGGATATCGGCTCTTATTGGAACAATTTGAATACGGAACTTGAGGCAATTCCTATCAATGAGAGTGAATTGCCGTGAGCAGATAGCAAACCCAGCCGAGCCTGTCAACGGTCAAGATGAACGGCGCAAATGCGCCGCCGTTGACAGCCCCGCCCGTCTTTGCTGTTCGGTAATCAAGAGGGCGACAGCACAAGATGCTGCCGCCCTCTGCCATTATTCAGAAAGGGGGATTTTCCATGACCGAACACGAAAAGTATCAAGAACATATCCGGCATACACACGATGCCTTTTGCAAGACTGTTATTCGCCATGCTGCCATAGACGCAGCCCGGAGCATACGGAGCCGCCGCAAGCGGGAAATCTCGCTTGAATATCTGATAGAAGAAAAACACTATCCATTCAGTACCACAGATAAATACTTTGCGGAGCAATCCGGCATGACCAGCTATCCGCTTTTCGTCTGTGGTCAGATGGTGCTTTTGGAAAGTCCAGAGCTTGCCGCAGTCCTGTCCGCACTATCACAGATGGAACAGGAAATCATTTTCTTGTACTACTTCCAACGATTGACGCATAGGGAGATTGGACGGAGATATGGACGGGCTGGCAACACAACCGGGCGGCGTATTCAGATGATTTTACGGCGGCTACGGGCAGAGTTGGAGGGTTTGTCCTATGAGCCAGCTACTTCCCTATGAGACAATCGTTAAGGCAAGCGAGGGCGACCCGGAAGCTGTTGCCGCCGTCCTATCCCATTATGCGGGATATGTCCGCTCTTGTGCGAAAATGGACGGACAGATTAACACGGATATGCAGGAGCATATCGTCAGGCAACTGATAGAAAGCCTGTTGAAGTTCCGCTTTGACCGCTAAACAGAAAAGTTGTATAATTAGAGCCTGACAAATTAAACTTCAATGAGGGTAGAGCAAATGGAACAGATTATCAATTATAGAGACATACCCACAGATAAAAGGATTGACATATTAAATGCTCTTGAGCGAATAGGTTTTTTTCCGGCATACGGCGGCGTGAGAACAATGCAGCAAATTATGGAAAAGTCAGTTCCAGGTTCAGGCCCACAATTCTATTTCGTTTTCCGTGAAAATGAGTTGATAGGGTACAATTTTCTCATTGGGGACACTAAGAAATATAAAGCGTTCCCATGGCTTGCTATTAGCAATATGGATGAGCAGAAGTTGACTGTTTGTGAAGAACTGATGAAAATACAAATTGCCTTTTTTGAAGAACTCGGAATGCAAAAGATAGCAGATCATTGCGTTAGGATTATGGAAGATTACAGAAAAGGAATTGGAAAGCGGAAAGAAAGCGATTGCAGATAAATTCCATTTGAAAAACGGCTGACAATTTAATACCGCCGCCCATCACAGCGGCAGATAAGCAGTAAATCTTGAAAAGGTTTACTGCTTTTTTTGCGCCCATTTTCAAAAATCTTTGGCAAACCACACCGCCGGATTGTTGTAGGGAGCAGACAGGGAAAATAAAAAAATTTTCGCTGCGTTTGCCAAAACGCCCCCTTTTCACCGTTGTAGTGGTGAACAGCGGGCAGAACACGCCGCCGCAATCGCTATATTGGTGGAGCAAGCCAGTATATCCGCAAACCAGAGCCGCCGAGGAAAGCGGTAGTTTTTTAGAGCAAGATTCTACCACGGTGCCAAAATCCGCATATCTGCGGTTTTGCCCCTTTGGTAAATCTTGTTGGGGAGTGCCTTCCCCAAACCCTGCTCATGCGCCCTGTCGGGCGAGAAAGGAGGTCAACGCTTGAAGAAAAAATACAACACACCCCACCGCTGCCATGTGGTCAAAACCCGCATGACCGAGGAAGAATACGCCGACTTTACCGAGCGGCTGAAACACTATGACATGAGCCAAGCCGAATTTATCCGGCAAGCCATTACACGGGCGACCATTCGCCCCATCGTTACCGTTTCCCCGGTCAATGATGAACTGTTGTCCGCCGTTGGCAGGCTGACCGCCGAATACGGAAAAATCGGTGGCAACCTCAATCAGATTGCCCGCGCCCTCAAAGTCCCTACGATTCATGAGGGTGCAGATGCAAGGAAGATTGAGGAAAAATATCTCACCGGGCAGATAAGGAAAGGTTCATGGAAGGTCGAGGAAAACCAGATGATAAAAAAACAAAATGCACTGCTGCAAAAGGTAATTGCAACCTTTGGTAAGGTATCCGGTGCATTGTCGATGTGGAGGGAGTGGTTGAATGACATTAGAAGAAAGCAAAGAAGTAATTCCCATGATGGAAGC
>NZ_JAJCNF010000052.1:0-7677 GCF_020560945.1 Dorea sp. 210702-DFI.3.125 | reverse complement strand
TTACAATTTTATCCTTAACTTAATGACATTGTTTTTGAAAAAACCCCGTCCCCAACTGGAAAAAGGAGGTTTTGTATACACAACATGTACAATAAGGATTCCAACTATATTAGCATTGGCGAAATGGCAAAGATCAATCGGACTACGGTTCCGACTCTTAAGCTCTACGACTCTATGGGACTTCTCACGCCGTATTATGTGGACGAACACAGTCATATCGCTACTATATAAAGTAAAAAATCAAAGCGTCTGGCCTGGAGACGCTTGCTTTTATCTCTTATAAATGCTAAAATACAATAGCTGAGTTTCCTTAGTTAAATGGATATAACAAGCGTCTTCTAAGAAAAAGCCGAGGCAATCCCCAAATTGGGGAACGTTCTAATGTTACCAAATCGAAAAAATCTGTAGATTGACAACTCGAAATAGAGTTGATAATCTTATATATGGCCGAAGGGAAAAATCCCAGAAACCCAGTAAAATCAAGGGTTTGCGGCATGTGTCGTCATAGCTCAGCTGGATAGAGCACTCGCCTCCTAAGGGTCAGGTGGAGCAATCCCCTTTCGGAAGCGATTTATGAAATAAATTTGAAAATTGCTCCATTACAATTAAATACGTCTCAGTACCTCAGTAGGATAGAGGGTTCGCCTCCTAAGCGAAACGTCGCAGGTTCGATTCCTGTCTGGGACGCCAGCAAACAACGCTGAAAGCCTTGATTTATCGAGGTTTTCAGCTTCTTTTGTTTTTGGCTTATAACCTGTCGGATAAGAACATATTCAATTTATATTTTGCAATTTCTTTTGATTTTCAGAATTTGTAATTCGATATTTTTATGACTGTTTGAGTAGAAGAGTTTGCTAACACTTTTTTTATTTTGAAAAAATATCAGCAGATTTTTGAAGATTTGCTAACACTTTTGAAAAATTACTTTGAAGCTGATTGTTTCAAAAGCATTGCTTTCATCTCTGGCGTAAGTGATTTTAAAAGCTGTAAAAGCTCCATATCACTGTCTGATAAGCCGTTGTTTTCTGGCTGAACTTCCTCATTTTGTGGTTGCATTTCTGAATCATGGTTTAGAGTGGAATAAAATTGTTCGTCCATCTTTTGAGCATTGTAACGTCTATCTTCATCTATGATTTCTGAATAAACGTCTGTAACCATTTCTGCTTCTGCATGACCTGTATCGCCTTGTACTGATTTTACATCGCCGTTGGTCATTTTCAATTTGTATCCTGTGGATAAATGACGCAGACTGTGGAAAACAACTTGTTCATAGCCATTTTGTTCGCATAACTTTTGAAATCTGTCTCTCACAATTCTACTCTCAACGGGATTTCCATTTTCCAAAGCTATAACAAGGTTGTAATTGTTATAAGCGTCTCCTAGAAATTCCTGTAATTCCTTTTGATCTTTTTGATATTGCACCAGTAATTCTGCAACCGTCTTTGGCAACCATACGGTACGATTACTTGTTTCTGTCTTTGGTGTTTTTAATACAAGCCTTGTTGTGCAATGCGGTTTCTGTGTCGGAAAAATCTTGATAATATCTTTTTCCTTTAATTTCTGCATAGCTTGTGCATTTACTCTGGAAAGCTCTTTATTGATGATTACCCTTGCGTTATTCGTTGCAATGGATTGTTCATCAATAACGACATCTTCCCATGTAAGACCTGTAATTTCTCCAATACGCATTGAGCAGGAAAACGCCAAATGCATACAGATGGTTAATAAATCGTCGTCTGACTGCTGAATTGCTTCACGGAATGTATCTACACTCCATACTTTTCTTTTTACCTTAGGAACTTTAGGAAGCGTTGCTAATGAAGCAGGGTTACGCTTGTTGGTATCAATATATTCCCAACGGATTGCTTGATTTAATGCACAGCGTATAATGTCGTGTATTTTCTTGATATTGGCAGGTTGTACGCAACGTCCAGTAGCTTTTCTGTTAGCTCTGGGTACTTCTGGAACACTCAATAAATCGTTGTAGTAGGCAGATAATTTCTTTGTGGTAATCTCATTTAACTTCCAATCCCCGATAAGTGGATTGATGTAATTTTCGATAGTACCGACCTTACTACTAAATGTACTAGGCGACCATTTTGACGTACCATAGAGATTGACAAATATTTTTAAAAAGTCACAAAGCGTAATATCTTCATCGGTACTATCAAGTTCTTTTTTCGATTCATCAATTTGGCGTGCAAACTGTTCCTCTAAGGGAACAATCACATAACCATATTTTTCTTGATAATACTCAACAAATGCTTTTCTCTGCTTTGCTTCTTTCTTTGTCTCTAACGTATCCCATTTCTGTTTACGTTCTCCTGCATTGTCTAAATACCAGTAAATAACGGAAAATGTTGATTTTCTTTTTTTGATTGAAGCCATAATATATTCTCTCCTTAACAGTTAATTTTGATTTAACCATTTATCGAAAGAATCTTTAGATACCCGTATGGCTCTACCAGCACGAACATAAGCGAACTGTCCACTTTTAACCAATGCGTAAGCCACTTTTTTACTCACACATAATTGTTCTGCAATTTCCTCTACTGTATATGTCTTTTTCTCCTTTTTAGGAGTTTCTGTATTTGATGTATCACTTATCACGAGTAATAATAACTCCTTTCCGTGTGATAACAGCAAAATACATACGTTTAACAAGGTCATTATAGCATATCAATAACTCTTGCGGATATGTTTTTTGCCGTTGCTAACACTTTTGCTAATACTTTTTATATGCAGACAAATGGCTTTGGCAAGCTCCACTGGTATCTCAACCATTCCCATTCCTGTGGGCTGAACCGTGTCATACGGGTGTATCATTATCCTGTGTTGCAGGTCATGGCAGAACGACTTTTCCAACGGTCGCTCCCAGATCATTGCATGAATCGCTATCTCCCGATTGGAAAAGTCACGGCGTACAATCTCTGATGGCTCACTGCAAGCACAAACGTATCTGTCTGCATTATTCAGTTGTCAAAGAACTATTAGGCTCTTGTCAGCCTGTATCAATCTGTTTTGTTAAATAGACTGATACAGAATGACAAGCTAAGAAGTAAGCGGAACAGGAAAGAGGGAAGTGCTTATATGAAGCGTTCCGCAGATATTACCTATTCAATTTTTATGTCAAATTCCAATATCATTTTCATAATGGCTTCTCTGATACGACCTTTTAATTCCATATCCACAGCGATATATACATTTCCGTATTCATCATATAATGGGCGAATACAGCTTTTTGATATATACGGGTCATAGAAATCTAAGATTTTATCAATGGAAATTTTGTCGCCGTCCATAGCCGATGAAATCACATAAAATGATGGCTTCTTATACGAACGTTTTTGTTTCAAATACTAATTTTCCTCCTCTAATGACTTTTTCATTTGTTTTAATGCATAGTGTCGGTTTTGAAATACACCACTTCGGGATATATTCTGCAATTTTGCAATTTCCGTATCACTCATATCCAAGAAATAGTACATAAGTACATTTTCACGGTAACGGTCAGATAATTGTTTAATGACTTTTGCCAGCTCATCGTCATATACATAAATGTCATGTCCACATATATTGAAAGTCGTGTAATCCGTTTTATATGTATCCCATATAGCAACTTTATCTATGATAATGTCGGGAAGCTCACAAAAGGGGATAGCTTCTGCTTGATTCTTTTTCAACTCTTTGTAGTAATCCTTTACAACTCCGAAAACAGTTTTTTTTAAACAACTATCAAAACGACACATTACAGTTTTCTGGAAGTCAGATGGTTTCACGTTCTCACCTCCTCCCTGTGCTGTTTTGTATCTATCCCTCTTTCCACTCCATATAAGAAAAAAACAGGGCAGTTGCTAAGTGATTTGAAAAAAATAATCGCTATTTTAGATAAAATTTATATTTGCCCTCACTATATAGCCGACGAGAAAGGCAAAAATTGTTCGATTCGATAAAAAACGACAAAAAAAGACCTGCACATTTAATGTACAGGTTAAAGAAGTGATGATTTTTCATAAATCAGTATTTAATTTTTGTTGCCATCGTATAAACGTATTCTTCTGGTGTAGGACGTTTCTTTCCAAAATAACTTGAAAATTCAGCTTGCACATCTGGGTCATCGCTGTAATACATTTCATCAATAGTTGACTGAATACGTTCTTTTACTTCTGACACGGAAACACCCTGTTGATGTGCGATCGCTTTAAATACTTGTTTTGTATCACGTTTTTTGATACCCAACATCTAACCACAACCTTTCTGAAGAAATTTAATCCCAATCATACTCATCAATGATATCCTTGATTTCGATGGAGACTGATTTGTCATTCTTTAGTGCTTTAACAACTTTTGCAAATTCATTATGGTTTGGATTTTTTATATCATTATAGCAACGGTGAAGCATTAAAATGTTATGTGAAGTTGGATTTTTTTTGACGGAATCGATTAACAATTCTTCATATCCCTTTTTATAGAACTTTTCTACAAAATGAACTAAATCACCGGGCATTCCAAAATCAACTGAGGGATTAGTGGATATAATTTCTAAAATTGGCTCTACAAATTCATAAGGATTTTGATATGAAAGCATAGCACTTAATATTTCATCATCAAGATAATACTCTTCATAAGGCTTTGCTGATTTTTTTAGTTCTTCAATTATTTGTTCTTTGGTCATTATACATTTTCCTTTCAAACTTTGGTTGTTCAGCTCTACAAGCTGGAATTTGACTGTATCATTTTGTTCATCAAATTTATTATTCATAAGGTGTCTATTTTGATCCTAAGAAGAAATCAATTTTAGGTCTTGTATATTCATCAAACTGATCTTCTGTCTCTGTATCAAATGAACAAGACAAACTGATAGGCGCATCCTGATCATAGAAACGGAAACTCTTATAAAATGTCCCATTTAGAAATTCATCTTTAAATTGTTGTGGAATAGCCTGATAAGATAATATCTCAGGATTAGATACGGATACATTTAAATTCTCAAAAGACTTTTGTAATGTCGCAAAATCTTTTTCTGTCTGCATTAAATTCTCTTCTAAACTCTTATTAATATCCACACCTTCTACATATGAGATATTGATGATAGTACCACTATTATTGACTTGAACATGAACATAACAATCAGTAGCACCTGAATCTCTTAAATATCCCATAACAGTATAACTTGATCTACTACGACGTGATTCATTTGGATTGTCTGCATGTACTCTTACACATACAGGTTCTAATGCCTTTTTTACTATTTCTACTTGTTTTGCAGAAGCTGCAATTCTTTGATCCATTGCCTGCTTTCCTTTTATATATTGAGGTATATAAGTACCGACTACAATAAGTATTGGGATAACTGCAAAGGCAATGAGTTGTTTTTTTATATCAGGAATAGGGATTCTATAAGCATGTGCCATGTTCTCGGCATTACTTCCTGCTTCAGATAACATATCTATAGATGTAGAGACTGTACTTACTGCACCAGCCACCTGCATAGCACTTCCTATATTCTTTGCAGTATCATTATCACTTTCTTTAAGGAATCGACCAACAGCTTGTGACGCCAAAGCAGCAGATACCTCTTTAGAATAATCTGTTTCTGACTGTTTCACATTTAATCTACCTATAAGAGATTTCCATTTCTTACCGTTCATTCCAAACTTAGGGGCAAGTGCACAGAAACAGAATATAATAACATATATAATGACAAATCCTAATGCAGTAAACATCCCTGTAGGCTGAAAACCTTTGTTTTGGAATACTAAATCATCTATCATCTCTAATGGTACTATTAATGCACATTGTACAAATGAAAAGATGAGTGCAACCACTGCAATCTTTGGATATATACAATATCTTTGAATCATTTTTTTCTCTTTATTGTTGATCATGGATATCACCTCTGTTTCTAGTATAACTTATTTTTGAATGAAAAAAGACCGATATTTTGCTCTTACTATATTTGTTTCTTAACTAAAAGGAAATTACGAATATTTTGATGTTTAATACCATACTCAAGTTTGATTGTATCATGGTTCATCCTTGACCCGTTAGAGGGCAACGCATTTAATCCGAACAGCTCATTTAAAATAATATTATTCCTTTACAATTCTACAAACTTGAATTGGTCATTCTTCTTTTTCTTCAGGAGTATCTTCATTTGGCTTGGAACTGATTTTTGAAACAATAATACCTGTGCAAGTAACAACTACCACACAAAGATACATTCCTATTCCTAATGCTCATGTACGGTAAAGTATCACAAGAAAATTATGTCGAATTGACAGCCGCCTCCGCTATACCGAATAAGGAAATAAAGAGTCCTCAAATTTTGCGCTACTAAATGAAGACGAGCGGAAGTAATCTCCCGCTCGTCAGTAAACTTAACTATGCCATATCAATCCCGCTTCTTTCCCGCCACCGGCACTAAGAACAGCGCGGGCAACAGCAGGAAAGCGGTACAGACCAGCCCCCAGGGTATGGACACCTGCTGGGCTACCAGCCCCACAATAGGCCCGCCGATGATCTGCCCGAAAGAGTCCAGCTGTCCGCTGGTGGAAAAGACTGTGGCGCGCATTTTCTCATCCACATGGTCGTTCATCCAGGCGGCCAGCACAGGCTCCTTGATGGTGCGCATAAGCCCCGCCAGCAGGAACACCAACAACATGAACCAAAAGCTCCGCCCCACCGCGAAGAGAACCAGGAACAGGATATACCCGGCGCTGGTGGACATGACCACACTGGTTCGGCTGACAGTCCCTTTTTTCTCCATGCGGGCGATGAGCAACTGAGAAGCCAGAATACCTAAGCCGCTGCCGATAAGACTGATAACACCGAACCAAGTGACGCTGTTCAGC
This sequence comes from Dorea sp. 210702-DFI.3.125, assembly GCF_020560945.1. NCBI lineage: Bacteria > Bacillati > Bacillota > Clostridia > Lachnospirales > Lachnospiraceae > Dorea > Dorea sp. 210702-DFI.3.125. Next base: position 823 of record NZ_JAJCNF010000052.1, on the reverse strand, counting down.
GGCCCGATAACGGGTATTACCGTGTCATCCAGAAAATGAGCGGTGGAGAGCCGGTCAAAGCCTTCACTGGCAAGTCCCCCGCATAGTGTGATTGCTAAGAGCGCCAGCAACACAGGTGCGCCTTTCACAAAGCCCAGGTTGAGCTTGAACAGGCAGACAAAGTCTTTAAGCAAGCCCTGCCGTTCCTCAATAGCAGGGGAGAAGTTGGTTTCTGGCATGATGCGAACCATCACCAGCCCCAACAACAAGCACAAACTGCCCCCCAAGATGACAGGCATTTGCAGGTTTATGTTTCCCAGCAGTGTGCCCAGCAGTGTGCCCAGAACGCCGCCGATTTGCCCCATTTGACTGCCCCGCAGGAACACCTTGTCTATGGGTTTGTCCTCTTCCTCCGAGGCAATCCACGCCTCCAGAGCGCCGGTGATGAAGGTATCACCGCAACCCCAGACAACCTGGGCCAGCAGAACCGGCGCGAACCACGGTAGCGCACCCTCCATCAGAAAGCCCAGGCCGTAGAGGAACATTCCAATCAGCACCGAGCGCCGACGGCTATACAAATCCGCCACCACACCGGTGGGCATCTCGAACAGAAAGCAGGAGGTCTCCTGAACCGTCCCTACCAGGACAAGCTGGAAAGCATCCAGCTGCACCACCTCCAGGTGGTACACGATGGAAAGCACTGTGGACATAGAAACCGCCAGGGAACAGACAAATCGGAACAGCAGGTAGACAGAATATGCCTTTGAATTTTTAGCAAACATGAAGTTACATTTCATCATAATTAGTCTCTAATCCTTTCAAATCTCATTTTATATGACTTTTG
>NZ_JAJCNF010000051.1:0-8021 GCF_020560945.1 Dorea sp. 210702-DFI.3.125 | reverse complement strand
TAGATAGATATTTATATCATCAAAAGCATACTCGTTGAAGTAGGAATGAAACATAAAAGTTTATAACTTTTTATAAGTTTTCAGTAACGGCGATATAATGGTTACATATTCTGATTTGATTCAGTTTTATATATTCATTGTTGCCCTTGTTGGTCTTTGCTATGAGATTTTCAAGGATAAAAGAAAATAGCCGCCAACTACTACCAATAGTTGACGGCTGTTAAAATAATAGTTAATTATATTATTGGATAGCCGCTTGCGGTTTCCCTTTTCATATTTTTAACATATCATATTTGAAAATATGGCGCAAGAGGAGATTGATAATCTGTGAATTGCGGGAAAAGGATATTTAATACGAAAAAATAGTTGACAAACGCAAGAGTGTATGATAATCTATTCAAGGACTGCCGAAGACAGTAGGTGTGCGATGCACGTAAGGACAGAATACAAGGACGCCTACCGAGGGATGATCGATACAAAATGTATGATTTGCAAACCTCTATTGTCTTAGGATATAGAGGTTTTATTTTATATCTATCGGCGGTGTATAACCCAAAATCTAATAAGGAGGTGCACCATTCGTGGCAAAAGTTGAATTAAAACAACCAGTAGTACAGGCTATTGCAGAGGACATCAAAGATGCAGCAAGTGTTGTATTAGTTGACTACCGTGGACTGACTGTTGCTGAGGACACAGCTCTTCGTAAACAGCTCAGAGAAGCAGGTGTAATCTACAAAGTTTGTAAGAACACAATGATGAAGAGAGCTTTTGAAGGAACTGATTTCGCTGCTTTAGATGAGCACTTGGAAGGACCAAGCGCTATCGCAATTTCTAAAGACGATGCAACAGCTCCGGCAAGAGTCATTTGCAATTTCGCAAAAGATGCTAAGGCTCTTGAGTTAAAAGCAGGTGTTGTAGAAGGCACTCTTTATGATGTGAACGCTCTTAACGAGTTAGCTAAGATTCCATCAAGAGACGTACTTATTTCCAAATTGCTTGGAAGCTTACAGTCACCTATCACAAATCTTGCTCGTGTACTTAATCAGATCGCAGAGCAGGGTGGAGCTGAGGCTTGTGAAGCAGCTCCAGCAGCAGAAGAAGCTGCAACAGAGGAGTAAGAGTAGATAATACTCGCCCCTGTCTGATCTCACAGAGACGGACATAAAACTATTTCATAATAAAAATGTTAAAAATGGAGGAAAATAAAATGGCAAAGTTAACAACAGCAGAATTTATCGATGCTATCAAAGAGTTATCTGTATTAGAGTTAAATGATCTTGTAAAAGCTTGTGAAGAAGAATTTGGCGTATCCGCAGCAGCAGGTGTTGTAGTAGCAGCAGCTGGAGCAGAGGGTGGAGCAGCAGAGGAGAAAGATGAGTTCGACGTAGAGCTTGTATCCGCTGGTGCAGCTAAAGTTAAAGTTATCAAAGCAGTTCGTGAGATCACAGGTCTTGGACTGAAAGAAGCTAAAGAGTTAGTAGACGGAGCTCCAAAGGTAGTTAAAGAGGGTGCTTCCAAAGCAGAGGCTGAGGACATCAAAGCTAAACTTGAGGCTGAGGGTGCAGAGGTTAACCTTAAATAATTTCAGACTTCAGAATTTTAAAGACCGTTCCAAAAGGGGCGGTCTTTTTTTGTGCAATTCAGGGAAATTTTTTTGCTTTTCTGGAGATTTATAAATACAAAGTCTAGCTACAATTCTGACTATATTAATTTGTAAAAAATATCTAGACATGATATATCAACTATGGTACAATCTTTTCAAGCATTATATTTCCAAGATCTTGAAGGTTTGTACCATTTCTATTTTCAATATATTTTCTAGGAATTTTCAATGCTTGAATTACCACGATGAACAAGCAGAAGGGATTCTTAGAAAACTTAGAAACAGTCAGGAGGAGAGTCCTTTCGAACACAGAAGAAGGAGGATACTGAATGACAAAAAGTATGAAGGCAGTAAGGGACAGAAAAACGGATAACAGAAGAATCTCACAAAATATGGAAAAAGCCTTTAAGAAAATGGCACAAGTATTTGGGTATCCAAATCGCGAGTACAAAGACCGGGTGTTCCGAATGTTGCTGAAGGAACCCAAAGTAGCACTGGAAGTTTACAACGCTATGAATGGAACTTCGTACGACAATCCAGACGAACTGATTATAACAACGTTGGAAAATGCAGTTTATTTAGGTATGAAGAATGATGTGTCATTTATATTGGGAACACAGTTGGTTTTATATGAACATCAATCAACGCCGAATCCTAACATGCCATTACGGAATCTGGCATATGTGGCTTGCGTTTATATGGCGTATGTATTTGGGGATAATTTGTATGGACGGAAGTTGATTAAGATACCAGAACCAAGATTTGTAGTATTCTATAATGGAACAGACAAGATGCCGGAACAGAGTGTTTTGCGTTTATCAGATGCTTATGAAAGTAAATCTGAAGAATTGGATTTAGAACTGAGGATCCGATTCATAAATATAAATCCTGGATATAATGAGGAAATGGTAGAAAAAAGTCCGACATTATATCAATATGTGAAATTTGTGGATGCAGTTCGCAAATATCAGCAGCAAATACCATTCCCGGAAGCAGTGGAAAAAGCAATTGACGAATGTATCAAAAAAGGTATTCTTGCAGAGTTTTTAAGGAAGAATAGAGCAGAGGTGTTAAGAGTGAGCATATTTGAGTATGATGAAGAAAAACATATGAGGATGGAACGAGAAGAAAGTCGGGAAAATGGAATTGCGATTGGAATAGTTAAGACCGCTCAAAAGTATCATGCAGAGAAAGAACAGATTATCAATCAAATCAGTGATGAATTAAATGTGTCACATCAGGAAGCAGAAACAATATATTCTGAAGTAGAAGAGTATATAAAAACATCTCAAGAAGAAAAATAATAAAAAAATATGCAAGTTGCATAAAAATACTTTGCTAAAAGTGTGCAATACCGCTGAGATTACCAAATGTAATTGACGGCGGTATTTTTTATTACTATAATATAGATAAATGAAACGGGTTTCAGAAACACGTTTCACAAACAGAAGAGAAAAAGACATGAATAAATAAAAAGACAAGAAAAGGAGAGAAAGAGTTATGAAACTGGCAGTTGTAGGAAGTATTAACACAGACATGACTGTAACAGCAGAGAGAATTCCGCTTAAAGGTGAGACATTGATGGGCGACAGTTTGAGTTATATCCCGGGTGGAAAAGGTGCGAATCAGGCAGTTGCGATGGCAAAGCTTGGTGCTGAAGTCGAGATGTTCGGCTGCGTTGGTAATGATGACAATGGACGCAGAATGCTGGACAATCTGAATCGTGTTGGCGTAAAGACAGAGCATATCCAGGTTCTGGAAGGCGTGCCGACAGGAATTGCGATGATTACAGTTGGTGAGAGTGACAATACAATTATTGTTGTTCCGGGAGCAAATGGGAAAGTTGACAAGGCTTATGTAGATGGAATCAAAGATGAACTGGTGAAATATGACATGGTAGTTCTTCAGCATGAGATTCCGCTTGAGACAGTTCATTATATCGCAGAGTTTTGTTACGAAAAAAATATTCCAGTCGTACTGAATCCGGCACCGGCAGCAGAAGTGCCGATGGATATCATCGACAAAGTTACATACGTGACACCAAATGAGCATGAAGCAGTGCTGATTTTTGGAGACGAGTTGAGTACAGAAAATCTTTTGAAGAAGTATCCGGAGAAGCTTGTGATTACACAGGGATCCCGAGGAGTGTCTACATGCCTGAAAAATGGAGAAGTGCTGACAGTACCGGCAAGAAAAGCAAATGTAGTGGATACGACAGGAGCAGGAGATACGCTGAATGGGGCATTTTCTGTAAGAATTGCAGCAGGTGATGATATGAAGAGTGCTCTTACTTATGCGAATGTAGCGGCAAGCCTTTCCACGGAGAAATTCGGTGCACAGACAGGAATGCCGACAGCAGAAGAAGTTGAAGACGAATTAGTTGAAAAATAAGACTGTGGAGAATAGTGAAAAGTGACGAGTATAAGAGAAGTTGCCCGAATTGCCGGTGTGTCTCCGGCGACGGTATCCCGCGTTATGAATGGAACGGCGAAAGTGAACGAAGAGAAGCGTAAACGAGTAGAAGCTGCCATTGAAGAGACTGGATTTCGTCCAAATGAACTGGCAAGAGCGCTATATAAGCAATCATCGAAGATGATCGGAGCCATTGTGCCGGATATTGAAAATCCTTTCTTTAGTGAACTGGCAAAGGCTGTGGAAGACGAAGCGTATAAAAATGGATATCGGATTATGCTCTGCAATTCTGGCGATGATCTGGAAAAAGAGATGGCAAATATCCAGATGTTCCAGCAGTTACAGGCAGATGGAATTATCATAACGACAAACTGTGCGGAAACTGGAAGGATTTTAAAGAATTGTCCGGTTCCGGCTGTGCTTGTAGATTGCAAGCTGGATAATATCGGAGAACATGCATTTGTTGAAGCAGATAATTATCAAGGTGGCTGTCTGGCAACACAACATTTGTTGGAATGTGGATCTAAAAAGATTGTCTGCATGAAGGAACCGACCGGATATTCCAGTGGTCGTAAACGGTATAAAGGATACGCGGATGTGTGTAAAAAATATGGATTAAAAGAAAGAATTGTGGATTGCTGCTATGATTATGAAAGCGGACTTCGCGCCGCAGAAGAAATTTTGAAAAAATATCCAGAAGCGGATGGCGTGATTGCCGGCAATGACATTGTGGCGATGTCAGTATACAAAGTTTTTACGCGGCACGGGAAAAAAATTCCCCAGGAAATCCAGCTTGTTGGATTCGATGATGTCGGATTTGGAAAACTATTTATTCCAGAGCTGACGACTATTCACCAGCCAATTCGTGAAATGGGACATTTGGCTGCGGAGATTATCATCAAAGCAGTGAATAAAGAACCCTATGAAAAAGAAAATGTATTTGGAGTTGAATTGGTGAAACGGGAGACGACAAAAGAAAAAAACATGGTGATGTGTGTGGACTCGGAAGATTCTTGAGTTTCTGCAAAATCTAATCAAAAAATGGATGATTTAAAAGTTATTTATAACAGCATAAGGATGATAATGCAGTTGTGGATAAAACTGCGGAAACACAAGGGAGGATTTTATTGACATTCGCGAAAATTGAAGATATACTCAAAGGAAAAAGCAAGAAAAATAGATATGAGTTATAAAATGAGACGCTAAACGAATAGAGAGCGAGGAATATAAGTGGAGAAACTTGAAAGCCGTTCTTTGGCAGAGCAAGCAGCAGATAATATTGAACAGTTGATTATTGAAAATCGCTGGACTCCGGGGGAGAAGCTTCCAAATGAGATGGATATGGTAGAAAAATTGGGTGTTGGAAGAGGAACTGTCCGCGAAGCAATTAAGATATTGGAATCCAGAAATGTAGTAGAGATACGAAGAGGAAAAGGCACGTTTGTATGTGATAACATTGGAAAGGTAGGAGATCCTTTAGGATTTAGATTTGCATCGGATAAAAAAAAACTTGCAGAAGATTTAAGCGATTTTCGTGCTATGTTGGAACCACAAATTGCAGAAATTGCTGCCCAAAAAGCAACGGATAAGGATATAGAGGAATTACAAAGGCTTTGTAGTGAAGTGGAACATATGATTATAAATGGTGAAAATTACAGTGAACGTGATGTTGAATTTCATACAAAAATTGCAAGTGTTACAGGTAATTCTGTTGTAGAACAAATCATTCCATTAATTGCACAAGGTGTATCGATTTATGTAGACTTAACGAATCATGAATTGGCAGGTACTGCAGTTATTACACATCAGAAAGTAGTAGATGCGATTCGGAATCATGACTCTGATGCGGCATATGAAGCGATGAAAGCACATATGAAGGAAAATCGAGAAAATCTCGAATTGTTAAAGAAAAAATAATACGGAAAAGAAAGTTGAAAATGATAGTTTAAAGTGTATTGGTTTTTTGGAGACTTACAAGTTAATTAAAAATCCCAAGTGAATTGCAGGGTTGAAAGATTTTGCAGTTCACTTGGGATTTTTTTGTTGAAAGGTGTAATTTCAAAAAGGAGCGTTTTTTTTTGTATATGTTTTACAAAAAATAGTGGAAATGTTTTGTGATAATCCCAATTGAAAATTCAAATACAAAACTATATAATTAAAGACATCATACGACATGATGATATGAAGATAAGACTATAAGATGAGGAAGGAGAAAAATGAGAAGAAGTAGTGATATTTTAAATGGAGCAGAATGGGCAAATGTGAGAGCGCTATATAAATCGTCAGGTTTTACTGGGGCTGAATTAGAAAATCCAATTATAGCTGTAGTGACTGCTTTCAATGAGGTTTGTCCGGGGCATATTGTGTTAAAACAGTTAACGCAAAGAGTGAAAGAAGGAATTTATGCTGCAGGCGGTACGCCGGTAGAAATTGGAACAATAGGTGCCTGTGATGGCGTGGCGATGAGCCATAAAGGAATGCAGTATATTCTTCCTACACGCGAAATGATTGCGGATGATATTGAAGCAATGGTGGAGGCACACAGACTTGATGGTCTGGTTATTATCGGTTCTTGTGATAAAATAGTTCCAGGAATGTTGCTTGGTGCACTTCGTGTAAATTTGCCAACGGTATTTGTAAATGGAGGGCCTACACTCCCGGGAAGAATGCGAGAAGGAAATCCTTATGGAGGGGAATATATTGACCATTCTATTATTCAGCAGTCAGAAGGAGCGTTAAAAAGTGGGGCAATTACACAAGAAGAATTTGATTGGATTGAAAATAATGCAGTGCCAACAATTGGTTCCTGTGCAATGCTTGGAACCGCGAATACGATGTGTTGTCTGGCGGAAGTTATGGGGATTTCTTTACCGGGAAGTGCAACCATTCCAGCAGTGTATAGTAGAAGGCAGGGTATTGCGTTTGAAAGCGGTAAAGCGGTAATGAATCTTTTAAAGAAGGATATCTGTATAAAAGATATCATAACAAAAGATGCAATATTGAATGCCATAAAAGTCAATTCTGCAATTGGAGGGTCAACAAATGCAGTTTTACATTTGTTGGCAATTGCTTATGAAGCGGATGTTGATTTGGATATTTTTGAGTTTGGTAAAGTGAGTATGTCTGTTCCGCATATGGTTCCAATGATTCCAGCCGGACAATATACCTTATTAGATTTTTATGAAGCCGGAGGAATTCCGGTTATGATGAAGGAATTAGCAACGATATTAGATTTGAATGGTATAACATGTACAGGATGTACTTCAAAGGAAAATATTGAAAAATTTCAAAACAAAAATCCAGATGTAATAAGAAGTTTCAAAAATCCAGTGCATAGTCGTGGTGGAATAGCAGTATTAAAAGGAAATGTTGCACCGGATGGTGCGGTAACAAAGCCGTCTGCAATTCCGGAAAGCACACTTCTATTCAGAGGTCCGGCGAAAATATATGAAAGCGAGCAGGATGCATTGAGTGGAATTAGAGCAAAACAAGTGCATGGTGGAGAAGTTGTTGTAATTCGCAATGAGGGACCTAAAGGTGGACCTGGAATGCCAGAAATGTATAAGGTTATGAAAGTGTTGGTAGGAATGAATCTTGGAAGCAAGGTATGTGTGATCACGGATGGTAGATTTTCCGGTTCCAATAATGGATGTTTTGTTGGCCATATATGTCCAGAGGCTTTGGATGATGGACCGATTGCATATTTACAGGATGGAGATGTGATTACTGTAGATGTGTTAAATGGTACAATTGAAGCAGAGGTTGATTTTGATCTGAGACGGAAAGAAAAAACAAGAAAAGAAGTTGAGCCGGTAAAAGGATGCCTTTATCAATATAGAAAAAATGTTGCAACGGCATCTAAAGGGGCATATATAGCAACTAGAAATGAAATGTAAATCCGAAAAGAAAGATATAAAGGAGGATAAAAATGTCAGGAGCTTTTTTAGTATTTAACTCAAACTTCCCACACCAATAAGGTGTGCTGAACCTTGATAACTCTATATTT
>NZ_JAJCNF010000050.1:0-8181 GCF_020560945.1 Dorea sp. 210702-DFI.3.125 | reverse complement strand
AATATAGAGTTATCAAGGTTCAGCACACCTTATTGGTGTGGGAAGTTTGAGTTAATAACACGGAAATGCCGCAGATAAAACTTCTGAATCAGCACGCCTAAGCCAATCCAAGTACAGGTTGCGATTGTTCCAATCGTTGCAATAACCAACTCAAAAAACAGCAAAGCCGGAAAAGAGAACATATATCCTACAACATAACCCGTTAGTGCGGTAACTCCGAACATATAGATCTTCACATTGACAAATTGCAGCATGAAGCCTTGCAGAAACGATGCCGATTGCTCTGCGTTTTCTGTTGACGGCTTACTGAAAGCAATATGAATCGCAAGCCACAGGATGTAGGCTGCTCCGATGTACTTCATCACTTCCATTACATTTGGAAGCAAAGAATTAACTCCATATACAAAAATTGCGCATAAGATTTGTACTACATAGTAGCCTGCAAAAATTCCAAAGAACAGTGGCTTTCCTTTTTTATATCCATAGTATGTTACGGTATTTAATGCCAGAATATTTCCCGGTCACGGAGTAAAGGCATTTATAACGCAATAAATCAGAAAATTGCTCAGTACCACCATAGGCATAATCATCAACCACCTTTCTGCTGTTATTATATCAGCAAACAGCGGTACATACATAACACCTATTTTATATGATTATCCATAGCCTATGACTATGGATTGGCTGGAGCATATTTCCGTAATTCTTCCAGATAGCTTTTTCCAAGTTCACTTAATTCCTGATTTTCATTCAACACATATCCAATATGCATTGTTTCATTTTCTGCAAGCGGAACGGAGATGATATTTTCTCCGTTCAAATATTTCGGGAAAATGCCACTTGAAATAGTATAGGCATTCAGTCCGAGCATGAAGTTGACAATAGCCCCTCTGTCATTGACCCGAATTTCCTTATCCACCGGGATGGAGCTGAATAGTTCCTCTGAAAAATAGACAGATTCATACTCTCCCTGTACAAAGTTTAGCCGCGGATAAGGTGCAAGGTCATGGACGGAAACTACTTTTTTCGATGCCAATGGGTGATCTTTTTGCAAAAAAACATGAGGCTTTGCTGAAAATAACTCGGTAAACATCAGATGGTTTTCCTCTATCACTTTCCGCATGACGACTTCGTTTTCATGCGATAAATAAAGGATGCCTAAATCACAGACACGATTTTTCACATCATCCAATATCTGATGTGTTCCGGTTTCATTATAATAAAAAGCGTATCGTTCTTGTCCAAAACGCTTAACTAACTCCACAAAAGCGTTTTCCGTAAAAGTATAGTGCTGAGAAGATACTCCAAATGTCACTTTTCCCGGAAGATTTGTAACATACCGATCCTCCAGCAGTTCCATCTGCTGTATCACTTGACGGGCATAACCGAGAAATTCAGCACCATCTTTTGTCAGAGTAATTCCGGTCCTGCTACGAAGAAAGATGGTGATTCCAGCTTCTGTTTCCGTTTCTTTGATGGAATTGGAGAGACTTGGCTGTGATATAAAAAGTAGTTTCGCAGCTTCGGTAATAGAGCCAACTTCTGCTACCTTCAAAATATATTTTAATTGTTGAACCGTCATTTCTTTATCCTTTCTATTCTTACAAATTAACGATTTGTATTTCTGTTTGTTTTAAAAATGGGCAATCCCTATTTTTCGTCCTTCCACGATTTTCTTCTGTTCCCTACGCAATCCGAAATGTCTCCAGATCAATCACATTGATGTTCAAAATGCCGTTATCATCATACCAACGCTTCCCCATATCTTTTCTTACCACAATTTTAGGGAAACCTTTTCTATTATCTTAACATGAGAATCGAGCATTATCCAGACCTGAACGGACGGCAATAATCCATTTAGACAAAAATAAAGTTCCAGACTTATTATCTGAAACTTTATTATAAATCCAGCATCATTGCATTACTTCACACAACGGAAATATACCATAGAACCGTCAACATGGATATCCGTTTCTTTATATAGTTTTTGAAGGATATCTCTCAGTTCTTTCTCCGTCTGAAACGGTGGCGAAAACCACCCTTTCTTTGCAAGAATATTTTTTACCAGCCAATCTGTCCGTTTCGATTTTCCCCTGATATAAAAACAGGCAATGAAATCGCCGCCTGGTTTCAAAACACGCCATATTTCATGAAATGCTTTTTGCTTGTCAGGAAATGCATGAAAACCATTCATACTGACAACGGTATCTAAAAGCTTAAAACTATCGTTCTCTAATCTTCCTAATATTACGATTCATGAGGTGTCTTCCAATATGTCTATAAGCAAATGCTTTAAAGGCTGAAATTTCTTGATGATGTTCCTTCAACAGTTCATCTGGACAATCATAAACACCAAAATCCTGATTGATTCCCTCGCTCTGAATATAAGTATTGTTCCTATCAAACTCAATAATGAGATTTCTGAAATCCTTGACTGCTACTCCATAACCGCAAAATGCACCTGTACATTCCGAATTTTGTTCCTGTAACTTCTTTATGTATGTTTTATCCAAAATGAAAGCTTCCAGTTCGTACCACTGATTTTCGAAATTAATTTCTACCCAGCTATGGAAAATACTTTTTGGAGCATTACGGTAAACAAACCCGGTCATAGCCCCTTTCTGCAATCTTTTATCAATCGAAAAACCATGTACTCTGCATGGAATATTGCAGGCACGTAAAAGTGCCATAAATAAAGTTCCTTTTGTATTACATTGTCCATAACCATCTGCAAGTACTTTTGAAGCTGAAATTCCGTCATCAATATTATATCCAAATAAAACATCATCTCTTACATAGTTGTAGATTGCCTTAATCCTTTCAAATTCACCCATTTCCTTCCATTTCATATTTTGAATAAGTTTTTGAATTGCCGGATTAGAAAAATCAACCATTCGTGTTTCCCTAAGATACTTATCTTTCATTTCCTATCGCCTTTCCCATAGGTTTTCTCACAACACAATGCATTCGCATACCTTTACGAATTTCAAATTTTTCTACTTTTAATCCTGCTTTTTTGCAACATTTTATGACCACATCTCTTGTTGGCACTTGGACATCTCCATGTCCGCATATATTTGCCAACGGCATTTCCAATGTATTCATTAGCCATACCAATACTTTATTGTCACTGGTCACATCTCTCAGTATCAATCTTCCATTTGGGCGAAGACATCTTTTCACACTGTCAAAAAAAGCCTGTGGATCCGGATAATGATGGAAGCTCATAGAACAAATAATTGCATCAAATGAATCCTTTTCAAAAGGAAAGTTCTCACAGTCTCCTACAACAAATGTTGCATTTGGAATATTTTTCTTTTTTGCCTGTTCAATCATTGCCGGAGTCAAATCCAGTCCTGTATAATGCCGGTCTGGATATTTTTCTGCTAATAAAGAAATCATCGGAGCAGGTCCGCAGCCTGCATCTAATAAATCTCTAAATGGCTCCTTCTCTAATTCTTCCAGAATATCCGGATAATCTTTCTTGCACATTTCGTAAATGCCAGCATGGTTACTTTCATATCTTCCTGCTGCTTTTGTAAACTCTTTAATTGACAATTTTTTATATTCTTCATTTTTCATGCTTTTTTCTCCAATCACTGTACCTTTTTCGCCTTGCATCCGCATTTCTTCATTTTTTTCATATAAGCATAAAACTGCTTATGCAATTCCCTCATTTCATCTGGTGCCTTCATAGCATGTTGATACATAAATTTATCTCCAAAACTGCTTCCAAATGTAACTACCAGCATATTCGCTAAAATTGGCAAGGGTAAAAAGCGAAAAATATTCATTTTCCATGGTGACAGTTTACCCTTTTGTTTTCGCAAAAAATTAAAATTTCTTTTCAGCCTTTCTGCTGTTTTCCTCATGATTTTCCATTCTTTTTCTACTTTCTCCGGATCGTCTGATTCATAATACGCATCCGCAATCGGTACCACCATAGCAAGATGACAAAGCTGCCATAGATGCATATCCGTTACTTTCTGGTACGGTATATGAGCATGCCTCAATATCTCTGAAAACTGCTTAGTTCTTTCGGATTTATTTCCTGATATTTCTGCAAATGTTGTCGGCTGAATCAACCTTGGAGTAAGTGCTGCATCAAGGATACCATCATCATTTATACTTCCGCCTGCTCCTGGAAAAGCCGGTAATATTCTTCCTTTTCCGACAATGTCTTCCCATTTATTGTAACTGTCCAGTGAATTTATCATTGTAACAATCGTATTACTTTTATTATTTTTCAATTCAGTAAGTGCTTCATACAGCTGGTTTTCCCGGACAGTAAGCAAGACAAAATCATAAATATCATTGTTTGGTAGTTCTCCAAGAATCCTAATCTCTGCCTTTATTACTTCCTGATTTTTCTTATATTGCAATCCATTATTTCTTAAAGCCTCAAGTCTTTTACCTCTGGCATAAATATTTGTATCATAACCGGCTTCTGCAAATAAAGCCGCATACAAGGATCCAATCACACCAGCACCATAAATCAATATTCTCATAAGAATCATTCCTCTCCTCTTACCCCAGTGCCACATCCAAGATCATCATCAAACTAAATCCAAGTGCAAAGAAAAGCGTACCGATATTCGAGTGCTGTCCCTGAGACATTTCCGGAATTAGTTCTTCAACCACGACTATAACATAACTCCTGCTGCAAAGCTGAGTAAATATGGTAATACCGGGATTACCAGCTGTGCGACAAGAATCGTCATTACTGCTCCAATCGGTTCAACGACTCCTGAAAGTACACCTCCCAGAAATGCCTTTCTCTTACTTTCACCCTCTGCCCTAAGCGGCATGGATATAATCGCTCCTTCTGGAAAATTCTGGATAGCAATTCCAAGTGATAAAGCAAGTGCACGTTGCAGTAACTTGCTAAGTGTTTTTCTCATAAAAACACGCATGCTGCACCTAGCGTTGTTCCAACAAATGGAATCAGTATACCTTCAAAAACATTCATTAGCATTATGTATTCCTTTCTGTATAGTCAAAAGTACTTTCACATCGTTCTCTTATTAGTTTTAACTAACCGTCATGTATAAAAGAAACCGTGCAAAAAGCAAACTGTAATTTCACACGGTTTTCCTTATGTTTAAGTATATCACTTACGAAATCATATAACAATATAATTCTTTTAACAATTTACAAAACCTAAAATGAATTTCTAAATTCCATCGTTCCATTGGACGGTGGAATTTACTCTCGCACAGTAGATATTTACTCTTTCATACAATCATGTTATAGTTAGTACTCCTTCTGACAGCAGTAGAAGGAGAAGCATTATGAGTAATTATATACCAGGGAACCAGAAACATCTTACTTTAAATGATCGGCTCTATATTGAAAATGAACTGGCAAAAGGGACTCCCTTTAAAGACATTGCAGCATTTCTATATAAAGATCCAACAACTATATCTAAAGAAGTTCGTGCTCACCGGATTTCAGATTGGTATCACAAGGGTACTTTTTATAACGTAAAGAACTTTTGTATTCATCGTTACCATTGCAAAAAGACCAACGCCTGTGGGAGCATCCCACTTTTAATGACTTCTATTCTTTTCCGAATCGTGTTTGCCTAGATATCAAAGCTTTTACTGTAACTATTCGCAATCTCGAATAACTTTGCAACCTCTTCTTTAATTGAAGTCACATAAGAATAGATAACATCCAGTTTATCGCTAAATTCATCCGTGTCCGTCACTTCAAGTACATCTAACATTTCATTGTTCTCATCATATTTTTTATTTACTATCTCTAAAAAATCACGTAACTCAAAAACACCTTTTATGATCTCTTCTAGTTTGTCTTCCTCATCCAAATCATGAAAGCTCTCTAACAAATTCTTATAAGCATTTCCTTTTTCACACGCTCTCTCAATCTTTTCCTTTTCATCCGTTCCTGAAATCCACTGCCTCACCATCTCTCTTGTAATACTTCCTTTTTTCAATCCCTTACAAGTAAACTCAACTACAATATCTCTTATTACATAATCAAATATTTCAAAAATTTTATCCTTCTCTTCTTTCGATGAAATACAATCCAGCCAGCCAACTAATAATTTTAAATAATCCGGAAACGCTTTTCCAATTACATATTTTTCAAATGACACATTTTCCATTCCAACTTTTTGGACTTCTCCAAGCATTTCAAAAAGAGAGACAAATATCTGCACTACAGTATAATCATCATCACACAATTCAATAATTCTTGGGAAATCCTTATCAAACGCCTGAATCAAAGCCTCTTTCATCTTTTCATTATCAACTTTTTCAATACATTTTTCATATTCTTTCTTCTTAACAGCCTGCCTCCTTATCTCACACCACAACTATTCCTTACTATTCAAGAATGTCTTGGTATTCTTGTTACGAGGTACGCGTCATGCAAATGCATGACATAAAAGTTAATCTTCTAATCTCTCCATCAGTGAATCATAAATTTCTTTCGCAACCGCCAGCTTATAAGCCAGCCTTGTAGGCTGCGGCTGCAATTCAATATAATAAGACTTCGCTTCTCCATTTAAGGTAATTGCAAAATATACCTGCCCTGGCACAGATGCCTCCGGATTCGCAGGATCCACATTTCCCATCGTTCCGGTCACTCCGATTCCAATATTTGCCTCGTACACTTTCGCACAGGCTTTCGCCATTGCCTCTGCCGTCTCTTTTGAGTATACCGTATACTTCTCCAGAATCTCAGCCGGCACACCCTGCATAATCTTCGCCTCATTACAGTATGTAACAAATGCCCCCTTTAACACTGCCGAAGAGCCTTCTGTGTCTGTAATCAGCGATGCAATCTGCCCAGAAGTCGCAGATTCCATAGTCGAAATTGTCATTCCCCGCTCAATCAAAAGTTTTGTCAGCCTTCTGTAGTCATTTCTAATATCCGATTCATTATATTTTTTTCTCATAGTATAAACCCTCCGCTATCATAATTGAAAATTCACTTAACGTTGAAAAACTACTTTTTATTATACTCTATATTTTCATAACATTCAGCCTTTCTTATTTTAACTTACTTCTTACTTCCATCAGTGCCTTTCCCAAAAGATTTTTTCCTTCTGTTTCTTTACAACGTTCACACTCACAATTTCCCCAAACATTATCATGCCATGCAGTTGTGTTCTCAATAAGTTCTTCCTCTCCTGTCGCTTGCAATATACTTTTCAATTCCTTATTCTGAGAAAATTTTGCATAACACACATTGACCATAAGCTGATATTTTACTTCTTCCCAGTCCGAACGAAGCTCAACCCGTCTTCCCATTTTCTTGGCACCAGCCGCCTTATATGTTGCAAATTTCTTTCTCTTCTCCATATCCAATGTTTTAAGTGATTGCCATGCACATTCTGAATTAGGATATACAATACCTCCATACTCTACAGAACATGGATAAAAATTACTAAAACAACCATATTTTTCATTACTTCTTGAAAATTTAATCATTTTAATACCTCCATCAATTTCTTCAAATAATAAAGCTGTAATAAATGCATCATATTTATTACAGCTTTATTATATAAAAATAAGCAATTTTATTTTGTTCAAAATTCTGAAAAAAATCTCTATTTTATCTTCATATTCTGTCTTCTGATTTCTGCGCCAAGTATGCCTGCTCCTATACTGATAAACAATCCAATCGCACAGATAATTCCAATTGCAAGCATGTCATTTCGGCTCACTCCACCCAGACTATCTTGTACAGCGAAATCCATCCCCATAATCACAGCAAAAACAATTCCTCCACGGAAGCCTTCCAGCCAAATATTAGAATTTCTGAATTCTTTTCCCGGAATTTTGTGATTCAGATATACCATGCTCACGAAAACGATAACTGACACAGCAATGATCATATAAATTCCCATATTCAGTCTGTTTTTTAATATGAAAACAGGCACGTAAATTAATAGCATTACTGCCAATAGCAACCCATAAAGAGCGATCTGATATCCATACATTTGCGCTTTACTGATGGAGGAAACTAATATTTTTTCTGTCTCTTCCTGGTAATGCTCTGCCTCAATTTTTTTCCCCGCCAGCAGTTCACTCACACTAATTCCAAGTTCCTGACAAAGGTCTTCCAGAATTGCCACATCCGGAAATGATCTACCCGTTTCCCTTAATTAAAGATATTGTTGGGTAAAAAAGAAAGGTCAGTCGATTTTGCCGA
>NZ_JAJCNF010000005.1:0-132077 GCF_020560945.1 Dorea sp. 210702-DFI.3.125 | reverse complement strand
AGTGTCAAAGCCTCAATAATTACAATTTTATCCTTAACTTAATGACATTGTTTTTGAAAAAACCCCGTCCCCAATTTTTTATAAAAATACATATTTCAATACAAACAATACTGCCAGTACGTACATGAGTATGCTGACTTTCTTTTCTTTTGCTTTTCCTGTGATCAGGTTGAGTGCCACGTATGTGATAACTCCCATTGAGATTCCTTCGGAGATGCTGTAGAAGAATGGCATTGCGATGATGCATACATAGCAAGGGATTGCTTCTGACATATCGTTGAAATCTATGTTTGTTACGTTCGTGAGCATGTAAAGTCCTACAATTACAAGTGCCGGTGCTGTGGCAAATGATGGTATTGCAAGGAAGATTGGTGACAGGAACAGTGACAGTCCGAAAAGGATTGCTGTTGTGACTGATGTAAGTCCGGTTCTTCCTCCTTCGGATACTCCTGATGCGCTTTCTACAAATGTTGTTGTTGTTGATGTTCCGATTACGGCTCCGACTGTTGTTGCGACTGCGTCTGCCATAAGTGCGCCTTTGATTCTTGGAAGTTTTCCGTTCTCGTCGAGCATGTCTGCTTTTGCGGATACTCCGATCAGTGTTCCAATCGTATCAAATAAGTCTACGAACAGGAATGCAAACAAGATGACTATAAAGTTCAGAGAGAAGATTCCGCTGAAGTCCAGTTTGCAGAAGATTGGTGACAGACTTGGAATGGATAATCCGTTGCTGAAATTTGGCAACAGGCTATAGAATCCAAGATCTGCATTTGGTACATAAAGTCCTGTAAACTGGCAGATGATTCCGAGCAGCCATGTGATCAGGATTCCCCAGAGGATATTTCCTTTGATGTTCTTTACTACTAAAATTCCTGTAACGATAATTCCGATGATTGCAAGGAGTACTGTGATTCCTACATCGTTAAATGACGCGGATACTCCGTTTACTTCGTTATATTTATCTACGGAGAATAACTGAAGCAGTGTAGATCCTCCGATTACAATTTTTGCATTCTGAAGTCCGATGAATGCGATGAACAGTCCGATTCCTACGCTGACGGCTGCTTTTAAATTCTGTGGGATTGCATTGAAAATAGCTTCTCGTACATTTGTTGCAGACAAAAGAATAAAGATGATTCCTTCTGCAAATACGGCTGTCAGTGCATATTCCCAGCTATATCCCATTCCTAATACGACTGTGTATGCAAAATATGCATTCAGTCCCATACCAGGTGCCAGTGCAAATGGATAGTTTGCAAAGATTGCCATGAGCAGTGTTCCGATAAATGCTGCCAGAGCAGTGGCAGTAAATACAGCTCCTGAATCCATACCCGTTGCTGAGAGTATGCTTGGATTGACCGCAAGAATATATGCCATTGTCATAAATGTTGTGATTCCGGCAAGTATTTCTGTTTTCGCATCGGTCTTGTTTTCACTAAGTTTAAATACTTTTTCTAACATGATGTTCCCCTTTCGTTCCTGTAGTGTATAAAAACAACATTTTCATGATAGCATACCACATTTTAAAAAGCTATATTCTAAAAGCGGTTCTTCCATCTCAATCAGATAAAAAACCGCTCCTTTGTCCATTTATTAGTTTACATAATAACTATTATAAAATTTTACTTCTTTCAACACGAAATCACATTTTTCTTGCTAACTTTGTTAAAGAAAATTGAGTTCATATCCATCTTCGGTCTGCCGCACGGAAGCTTCAAAAAATGTCTTCATAGCCTGGATCATGTAATCTGTGTCTTTCACGCTTCCTGTCTCATATGGGGAATGCATGGCGAGCTGAGCCAGTCCGATGTCTACTGTGTTGACTGGTACCTGTGTCGTGGAAATGTTCCCGAGTGTGGAACCTCCCAGTATATCGGAACGGTTCACGTAAATCTGATACGGTACATTTGCCCGGTTGCAAATTTCCTCAAACACCGCTGCTGATATTGCATCGGTAGTATATTTCTGATTGGCGCTGTACTTGATGACCACTCCATTTCCCGGATATGGCCGATTCGTCGGGCATGCCTTGTCGGTATGGTTCGGGTGTACGCCATGAGCATTATCTGCTGAAAGCATAAAGCTGTTGGCGATACTCTGCCTGTATCCGGCCTCGTCCCGTCCCATGGCATGATTAATCCGAATCAGTGTATCTGCAAGAAATGTAGATGCAGCTCCTTGTTTTGTCCCACTTCCAACTTCTTCGTTATCGAATACGCAGTGAACTGGGATACTTTTTCCATTGATTACATTTTTTTCATTGATTACATTTTTTCCATCGACTTCGCTTTGTTCATTTGCCTGTACATTTTCCGATGGCAAAGATTCTTCAGACTGCAAGAAAGCTTCTAATGAAGAAAATGCGCACTGAAGATCATCCAGCTTCGGACTGGAAATGAATTCTTCGCAAGCTCCCCAGATGCTTCCTTTCATGCGATTGTAAAGGAACAGGTCACTTGCAAGAATCGCGTCCTCTTTTACATTTGCCGCCTCTGCAATCTGCTTCATAAATTTTCCTTTTGCTTCGCCGCAACCGTAAAGTGGCAGCATATCTTTCTGTATGTTATAATCGTAACCTTTATTTGCCTCCCGGTTCATATGAATAGCCAGATTCGGAATCATGACCAAATCCCGGTCTACGTTGACCAGCTTCGTGACAAGTCTGTTATTTTCTTTTACGATCAGACGCCCTGCCACAGACAGTGGTCTGTCAAACCACGGTGCACAGAGCATACCGCCATATTTTTCAACATTCAATTTTACATAATGTTCTTCCACGTTCATTTCCGGATTTGTTTTAATCTTAAAGCTCGGAGAATCACTATGGGACGCCACAATCTGGAACCCACAGTAATTCTGAGAATCCTGCGCCGGAATTCGAAATGCAATGAGTGATGAACCACTGCGGATCACATAATATTTCCCACCTGATTTCAGCTTCCACGCTCCGCTCTCTAAAAGCTGCTCATAGCCAGCCGCTTCCAAATGCTTTCTCATTGTATCAACGGCATGATACTGACTCGGGCTCTCTTCAATAAATGTAAACAGCTTTTGCACTGTGTCTTTATATTCTCTGTCTTCTTCCACGATATTAAATCCCTCTTTTCCTGTTTCTTCCGGTTCTTTCTATTCTATTTTCATTTTACTTTTTTACACGGATCCACGGATTTTTCTCCATGAAATGTTCCAGACGCTCTGGGTTCTGGTCGGAATGTTCGACCTCTCTGGAGTAGCGGTAGGTCAGCTCCACAACTTCTTCCATGGAAAGTGTCTTTTCATTTTCCAGCCATCTGGCGCGCAAGATTTCTTCTATTATATAGACACTGTACACGCACACCTGCATTTTCGCTTGAATACGTCCATCATAAACTGCCCCACAGAAATAGGTAAACACAAAATACACCAGCATTTGTTCCAGCATAATGTCCCAATCCGGCATATGCTCCTGCTTCCACAATTCAAATTCCTGGAGATTTACAAAGTATCTGAGCTGGTCAATGTCTTCCTCTGACTGTTCCTCTCCATCCTTTTGTGCTGTATTGCCTTTTTGTATTGCATTGCCTTTTTGTATTGCATTGCCTTTTTGTTCTGCATCGCTCTTCACCGAATCCTCATACACACTTGCCAGACCGCCGTAAAGTAATTTGTCTGCGTCCATCAGCACATACAGCCAGTTTTCTTTCAGAAGCTCCAGCCGATACAGATACTGAAATGTTTTCTGTGCGAATTCGAATCGTCCGGTCTCGTCTTTTTCAAATGCTTCCAGACGTTCTTTTGTATACTTTCTGGCTGTCTCGGACTCGTATTTCTTCGGAATATCCTCACAGGAAAACATTTCCCTGCGGTCTACATGTGCCTGCATATCATGGCTGATCGCCAGTGCCAGCGCCATGCGGTGATGAATGGAGAGACTTCTATCCTGAAGCATTTTTAAAATGCTTTCTCTTGCGTCCACCAACTGTGAATAAAAGAACAGGTCGAAGTCGCCATAATCTTCTTCTCCCGGCTTCTCATAACTTAAGAAATGCACCGGATTTTTCTTGCCTAATATGATTCTTGCTGCCTCCGGGCAGGAAAGGGAGAGCGTGATTTCCCTGACTCCCTCGAACTCTTCTATGTGGCGCGGATACATTTTACAAGTCCGGCACAGGCTGTCCGGTCCCGCCATCTGATAAAGCCGACAGAGATTATTCTGGTTTAAAAATGCACAGCGCTTTTCCGTATCCTGACGGAATACGCCCTCGCGCCAGTTGACACAGCGGCGCAGCTCGCGGGCAAGATTCTTTTCAATATTATTAAGCCCTGTTGCTGCCTTTGCGTACCGCCGCTTCGACTTCTCATCAATTACAATCTGCCACCCCGCGCAGCAAGTGTCCTCGCAGTCCCCGGCAATGCAGGAAAATTCTTTATAATAATCTGGTATGGTACATAACATCAAATATCCTTCTTTCCAAGACGGACATCTTCCATCTCTTTTACAAATGCTTCATCCATATGGTCGAAAAGGTAATTTTTTGTGCCGCCTGTTCGCTCCTTAATTTCTTCCTGAATTTGTCTGCGGGTGATTTCTACCTCTTCATAAAATTCTCTGGAAGAAATAAGTGCGCTTCCCTGTCCCTGGGTCACGACCTGCTCCACGCCATCGGAAGTTACGACTGTCACATGGCGTTTTCGTCCGATATGGTGCACGACCTTTTCTATGTACTGATCTGCTGTCTCAGCCTGCTTCGTATAAACAACGTGAATGTTGTGGTATTTCTGAATCTCCAGCGTATCGCCATCCACCTTATATGCATCAAACACAAGGATCACGGTACATTTCTTAAATCCCTGATAGTTGCTTAAGATATCCATTAATTTATTTCTGGCACTCTCAATGTTCACCTTTGCCAGTTCTTTCAGTTCGTCCCACGCAAAAATGACGTTGTACCCATCTACTAAAAGATATTCTGCAACCTTCTCCTGTGGTTTTTCTTCTTTATATTGGGACTGGGCAATGATCGTACGCGGTCCGTTGCCTGGTTTCTTACGTTCAATCTTTCCGTAAGTCCGCATGAAAATCTCTTCCAATTCCCGGTCTTCCGCGCCAAAATCACGACTTCTGCCTGATTTTGAAGGACTTCCACCGGCAGCACCATTTCTTAATACACCTCTGCCATTGCCATCAGCTTCTTCGTGCATTTCCTCCGCATCTTTGTCTTTTCTGAGATACTCCTCCAACTTAGAGGAAATGTGCATATGCTCCGGCACTTCCTGCCATGGTACATAATATCCGGCTCCGTGACTGCAAAATATAGAACCGGTCGGATTCTCGTTGTCCGCTTCCGGGTCATAGCCTGCATTTTCCAGAATCTCTTCTGTATTATGGCATGGTGCATAGCCCTGAAATACAAGTGTCAGCCGTCCCCGTCCTCTTGTGTAGCTCACCACTTCTTTCTGGTAATCACGCATACAGGCAACCGGCGCGCTTCCTGTAAGCACACTCTGATCCCCGTCTGTCTTCGGTGGCGCAAACTCACCGTACATACGCTGAACATCCGTCAGTGCACGCCCGATCATTTCTGACGGCACTTCCAGACGGAATTCATAATATGGCTCTAACAGTACACTTTCCGCCTGCATCAGTCCCTGGCGCACCGCCCGGTAAGTAGACTGTCGAAAGTCACCGCCCTCCGTGTGTTTCAAATGTGCTCTTCCTGCTACCAGTGTGATCTTCATATCAGTAATTGCCGCTCCAAGAAGCACACCTCTATGCTCCCGCTCCAAAAGATGTGTGAGAATCAGCCGCTGCCAGTTCAGATCCAGATCATCTGTACTGCAGTCGGTTGCGAACTCAAGTCCGCTGCCCGGAAGTCCCGGCTCCAGAATCAGATGCACCTCCGCATAATGGCGGAGCGGCTCATAATGCCCTACACCTTCTACGACATTTTTTATTGTTTCCTTATATACAATATTTCCAGTGCCAAATGTCACATCTACTCCGAATCGTTCGCTTACCAGACTTTTCAGAATCTCTGTCTGCACCTCGCCCATGAGCTGAACATGGATTTCGCCCAGTTCTTCATTCCAAATAACCCGAAGCATGGGATCTTCTTCCTCAATCTGGCGCATATAGCCGAGCATGGTATGTGCATCCACCTGATCAGGGAAATAAACCTGATAATTCAGAACTGGTTCTAACATCGGTGTTACTGCCTGTTTACCGGCTTCAATTCCAAGTCCCTCCCCTGGAAATGTATGCTTTAATCCTGTCACAGCACAGATCATGCCTGCTTTCGCCTGTTGTACTGTCTCGAATTTTTCTCCGGAATAAATTCGGATCTGGTCTGCCTTCTCTTCCCACGGCTCAGAGACTTGTCCACCTTTCAGCAAAGATTTAACTTTTAATTCACCGGAAGTAATCTTCATGTGAGTCAGCCGGTTTCCCTGAGGGTCACGGGAAATCTTATAGACACGCGCACCAAACTGCTGAGCATCTCCGCTGTTCTGTAATCTATTATCTGCCTGATCATAATTGGCCGAAACATTATCTCCCACATATTTTCCAACCCCGTCCAGTAATTCCTGTACACCTTGTAATTTCAGTGCAGCACCAAAATAACAAGGGAAAATCTGACGATCTGCAATCATCTGGCTTATGGTATCTATAGAAACTTCTCCCGCTTCCAGATACTCTTCCAGTGCACGTTCGTCCCCCGTGGCAATATCTTCCGGATCTTCCATGTCCACACAGGAAGCATCCAGTTTTTTCTTCAGCTCTTTTAGAATCAGCGTCTTGTCCGTCCCCGGCTGATCCATTTTATTGACAAATATGAATGTCGGAATCCGGTAGCGCGCAAGCAGATTCCAGAGCGTGCGGGTGTGTCCCTGCACGCCATCAGCTCCGCTGACTACCAAAACCGCATAATCCAGCACCTGGAGCGTCCGCTCCATTTCCGCAGAAAAATCCACATGCCCTGGTGTATCCAGAAGTGTCACCTGGCTGTCACCAAGCTGAAACACTGCCTGCTTGGAAAAAATCGTAATCCCCCTCTGTCGTTCCAGTGCGTAGTTGTCAAGGAACGCATCCCCATGATCTACACGCCCCGGCTTACGGATCTGTCCTGTCAGATAAAGGATTCCTTCTGAAAGCGTTGTCTTTCCAGAATCCACATGTGCCAGAAGCCCCACGCTGATATATCGTTTTGGTTTAGTTTCAGATGTCGTTCCCACCTAAAATCCCTCATTTCTACTAAAATCATTCTTTTTTCATCATAGCATACAATAAGACTTTCGTCGATATTCGGTATCCAATCCATGCACTTAAACTTCCAAAGATAACTCCACCGAGAATGTCTGTCGGATAATGTACATACAGGTACATTCTGGAAAATGCGATTAGAATTGCCAGCGCAAGGGCTGGTTTCCACAGTTTTTTCTCTCCTGCCAGATAAAGGGCTGTCACACTGGCAAACGACGCTGCTGTGTGTCCGGACGGGAAAGAAAAATCTTTCGGTTTTGCAACTAATACCTGTACTGCTGTGTTAACATCGTATGGCCGCACTCTCGCAATCAGATTTTTTAAAATTACATTGCATAAAATCACATCTACAATCAGTGCTGCTGCCATGATCACACCGCTTTTTCTTGTCTTTGGAATCAGGAGCATAACTATCGTAAGAATTATCCATATAATTCCCATATCTCCCAGATGTGTGATCAGCTGCATGATCTTGTCCAAAATTGGCGTATGTAAGCTCTGCAGCCAATTCAATATTTGTATCTCCATAATATCTTCTCCTTCCTGAGACAGCAAAGGGCGGTCTCAAGGAAGGATTTCTTATGTTTTCCTTAAGTCTGCCTCTGATAATATTACTTTTAAATTATATTATCATTACAATCCCAGCTCTTTTAACAGCTTTGCCTGATACTCAGAATCTGAAACTGCCTTTGCCAGATCCTTATTTCTCCCCTGTTCCAATAAGTATACAATCAGCTTATTAATTCGCGCCTCTCCAACACGTTCGCCTTCTTCTCGTCCTTCTGCGTATGCTTCCTGCCTTTCCATTTCTTTTTCTTCCCACTTCTGCATAAACTTTATCTCCATTTCTTTGCTCGACTTTAGCCTGTTGACCCGTTCATGCATCTGATGGATCCGTTCACTTTCACATTCTTCTACTACCGCATCTGTAGATTTCTCCATATATTCCAGAAGTTCAATCAACTCCCGGCTGACTAACTCCGGATGTTTTCCATGGCTATTCAGAAAGATTCTCGTTGCATCGTCCCCCAGTTCCATTTCCGGAACTTCCTCACATTGCATTTTGAATGTATAGCGATATAACTCATATCCAAATAAGTCAAATGGCATAATCATTATAATTACCACAGGATTTAGTAAATTAAAATCAATGCACCCCGGCGGTAACAAACGGCTGTCTATCATTCCCTGATATAACCGGCTTCGTTTTGGAAGATTTTTTGTGTTTGTCTTTTGTGGTTCTGTATCATACACCACATCATCTTCATCGACAGTGTAGACATCTAGTCTTATCTGACGTTTTTCAAAGGAACTTCTGCACTCCTTCTCCGTCTGGGGTGGCTGCTTCAGATGCGTATCCTGTCCCAGAATAATATCCAGGAGTGTCTTCATATTCTTATTCTCCTCGTCTTCCATCGCTTCATCAAACAGGAACTTATCCAACAGGTTCAGGTCTTTCAATTTTCTCTTCTCTTTTGTTGCCATAGCTTCTCCTTTCTTTTTGCAGATAAATGTCTGTTCAAAAGAAAATGCTATGATTTCTACCTATAGATTAACATATACTTTCAGTATATTCCAGTATATGAAGATAATTTCACATCATTTTTAACTTCATTTATCTGTCCGCTTATCATCACTTTTGGAATTACTGCCGATTCTTCTGGCTCCGAAAATGAATGAAATTAATATAGATACTTTGCAGATGATTAGAACCATCGTCTGCGTGTAGATATCATATCACAAAAAAAGGGCAGTCTCAAGGAAGGATTTCTTATGTTTTCCTTAAGTCTGCCTCTGATAATTTTGTTTCATATTTTAATATAAACAGCCAGCTGTTTTCTCATAAACTAGCTGCTCTTAATAAGTCCCATTTCTATAAATATCGGATACAGGTAGCTTGCGCCGAAGCATTTCAGTTTTTTAGGTCCTGCCACCTCTCCACTTAATTCTATGATTTTTTCAAGTGCCAGATCCACGGAAGCTTTCGTTATGGATTTCGTCTTTCTTGACACAAACATTTCATTTCCACGGATTTGATATGTATACTCCAGTCCCTTCACGGTACGAAAGGTCTGACTCTGTAGCAGGACTAATTCGTTCCATAGATAATCCTGCGCTTTTTCTCGTTCTGTCTCCTGAAAGATCCGCTCTCTAAGCTCCATAACATTTACCGGACCATAATTGTCAACACAAGGTTCGTTACCCATAGAATTATAGAAAGTACAATTGCAACTATACAGAAGTTGCGCCCGGCTTTTGCCCGTCCTTTTAATGCGGACTGCATGCCTATGCGTGCTCTGCTGTAGCCAAGTATTGCAAGGATAATAGAAATCAATGGTGATAAAAAGCTGATACCAAATGCCAGAATTCCGAACACAAGTGCCATCGTTGCTGCACTGGAATTATCCACGGTCTTCACCTGAACCGGCTGTGGTTTTGACTGTCCATTTGCACCATTCATGCCCTGCTGTCCTGTCATCTCATTCATACCGGCCTCAGGAATTGCCTGTTCCAATACATGAAAGAGCTGTTCCAGTCCTTCTCTGTACGGCTTTTTCTGCAAAGCTCCTACGAATCCATCCAGGCCCATTTCTTTTCCAAATGTGCTTTTCATCCATGCTTCCAGATGAAGTGTTCCATTTTCATAGGACCATTTCAGATACTTATATCCTTCAATCAGCGCATCTCCTGTCCGGTAAGCTGGCTCGCCTTTCCACTCTGATACAACGAACTGATTTTTCTGTAAATAGTCGTTCATAATAAATGTTACAAAATCTTCTGGTTTGTTCAGCACCAGGTCTTTCACATATCTTGCCATTTTCTACGCATGTCCTTTCTACCGGATTGCGTCCTTCATCTCTTTCACAAATGTGGAAATGTGTGGGACACAATCTGCTCCATATTTTTCACAGAGCTTCACAATTGCTGAACCTACAATAACTCCATCTGACTGGGATGCCATTTTCTCCGCCTGCTTGGGTTCCGAGATTCCGAATCCTTCTGCTTCTTTTGCGATCATGGCAATTCTCTCGTGGGAAGTCGTTGCGATCAAGGAGATGAGATCCAATCCATGCTCTTTAAATGGTATGGCAAATTCTTCTTTCTCTTCAAATGGTACGTCCGGCAAAATAAGTCCGTCCATCCCGATTTCTGCTGCCACCTTCGCAAAGCGCTCTGTACCATAAGAGTATACCACATTTGCATAGGTCATGAAAACCATTGGTATAGAAGTTTTCTGACGAATACGCCTTACCAGGTCAAATATTTTGTCGGTTGTCACGCCGCCTGAGAGCGCCCGTACATTTGCCGCCTGAATGACCGGGCCTTCTGCTGTCGGATCTGAAAATGGAATTCCAAGTTCAATGAGGTCTGCGCCTGCCTCTTCCATAGCGTACACAATTCGTTCTGTCACCGCCAGCGACGGATTACCACAAGTGATGAATGGAATAAATGCTTTCCCTTTTCCAAATGCTTTTTTTATGTTTTTATTCATGGATATTCTCCCCTCTGTAACGTGCGATTGCTGCACAGTCCTTGTCTCCGCGTCCGGATAATGTAATGACTACAATCTCATCTTTGTCCATCTGTGGTACGATTTTCTTTGCATATGCTACTGCGTGAGCGCTCTCGATGTCGTCACTGGAAAAATAGAGCATGTACGGAGAAGGATTGTGCGTCCGAAGCACCCGGTATGTATCAAAAAGACTTTCCTCGGCCTTCGCCCGCATCGGATTTGACAGAACTACCTGGAAAATGTCTCCCTCCCGAATATAATGCTTCGCTTTCTCTACCATTTTCTCGTATTTTTCTTCAGAGAATTGAGGCTTGATTTCGGTTTTTAACTGGATCGGTGGAAATTCCATTTTCTCACCTGTTTTCAGAATCTTCTATATCTCATTCAACTTCGCCTCCGCTTTTTCATAAGATTGCTCCAAATCCGCCGAGCGAACTCCGGTAAATGTTGGAATCCCCGGAAGTTCCGGTGTCCGGTTCTCATCAATAATCTCACGAAGCACCTGACCCGGGTGATCAACTGTCCGAAGTTCTTCCTCTGACCAGCCTCCCAGACTGGTCTTTCTGATCCGCATCTTCCCGTCGGTACAAGTGATCTCCATGGATGGATCGTATCCAAGAAATTAATATCGTCCCCACTGCTCGGTCTGGCCCGCACTCTCAAGTAAATAGCCGTGCCTGCTTTCTTTTCTTAAAATGCGCATGACCTCAGCCAGCGTATATCTGTCGGAATACATTTCCCGGCAGACCGGAAAACGCCCTTGACAGAAATGCGGATACACTCAGATGTCAATCTAACTTTATACTCTTCTGACAAACACTTCCTACATGGCATTATCCAAACAGGTTCTAGGGTCTAAGGTCATACCTTACTCTCAGCTTTGTCTCACAAGCTCCCCTGGTTGTATTGAACTGTTATCAGTATAAACCACCTTTTTGAAAATACAAGAGAAACCGCAGATCCGGCTCTTAAGCGGGCCTGACCTGCGGTCTCCTATTTATCGTCTTTGACAGACATTTCTATTATATCTTTTATGATCTTTGATTAGCTTCTGCGTCTTCTTCTGAAGATCAGAGTAATGAATGCTGCAACCATTGCAGCCTCGATCATGAACAGATAGAACATAACGTGTGAATTGTCACCTGTCTTCGGCTGATTCTTCTTTGTATTGTCAGCTTTCTTGGCAGTGTTTGTATTCTTGTTGTTCTTGTTGTCACCCTTTACAGTCGTCTTATCGCCTGATGGGTTCTGATCAGAAGGTTTCTTATTATCATCGATAACAGTTCCTTTCTTCACGATCTCGAACTTATCTGTTCCGTCCGGTGTCTCAGCTAATGCATAGTTTGAATTTAATCCTTCTACATTTGCGTAAATGTCATATAATCCAACTGTCTCACCAGCTTCACGGGTTAATGTAACTCCAAGCTCGTCACCTTCTACAACAGCACTTGCTGCAGTTGTATCTTCAACTGCCTGTGCAACAGCTTCTCCAGTTGCTCTTGATACTGTGTATGTCAGTTCCGGATCAGCGTCATCTTCTACCTTCTTCTTAGAGTCGATAGAGATGTTAATCTTTCTTGGGTTAACTGTAAGGCTTCCGCCTTCATATGTTACCTTGAAGTTTGCATTGTCTAATCCACTAACGTTAATTGCATATGGAGTAGTGCTTGCTGCCAGGTGTTTTCCTTCGTCCTGTCCTTCAATGCTGAAGTCTAATGACGGGAAGTCTGCTCCACTTACAATTGCTGGATCTGCCAGTTCACCGTTCATGTCGGAGATGTAATAATCAACATCCGGTACATCATCACCATATTCGATGGCCATGTTCATTGTCTTGATTGTGATTGGTCTTGCAAGAATATCAAATTTTCTATCTCCACAAGTAATATCATAATTCTTGTTTGCATTTTCAACCTGGGCTTTGATTGTGTAATGTCCTGGTGTTACATCTTCTGGTGTTTTAACAACAGAGACTGTTCCAAGACTTGCAATCTCTTCTTCAGATAATACCTTACCATTTTCATCTGTTACTGTGTAAGTGAATTCTGGTAACTGATCACGATAGTAAATTGGATTCTGAGGAGCATTTGGTGTAACTGTAACTACTTTTTGTTTTATAAATAATCTTGTGTATTTAGCATCTACACATGCATACTTAGAATCACCTTTGTAAGAAGCCATTACCTGATACATTCCTGCATCTGTCGGCTTTTCTGCACTCTTATATCCTGATGAACTCATATAAATGATATCTGCTTCTGCGATTCTTTCGTCTCCATGGTATACACCTGCTGTTATGCCGTGTGGCTGTCCATCATACGGAACTTCAAGATCTATACTATCATCAAATCTAATCTCTGTCTCAGCTTTTTTTACTGTATAGCATCTGACGATTGGTGCCGCTACATAATTGCCACCAACTGTGTAGATTTTTTCTACATAATTACCTGGCTCTCTGAGTGCATCTTCCGGCTCATTGCCTTTACTGCTTACCCATTTTCCGTCAGCTGTTACACCCACATATTTTGTCTTAATATTCGCACTGACAGTTTGCCCGTTCTGTGTTGCTTTTCCACTAAAGTCAAATTCCTGTGCTTCCTCATACGTTAAAGTACAATTCTTTGGAAGTGGACTATTGAACTCCAGTTTTACATCTTTTGACTGAGGTGCAATTGTCAGGTATCCAACACCTACTGCTGTGTTGTAGTTCTGGCTTGTAGATGCTCCTGCTGCAAGGTATACACCTGATTCTGTTGGTCGTTTGAAAGAAATAGACCAGTCTGCTGCTGCCGGATAAATCTTCAGAATCTGATTAACAACTTTCTGTACAGCGGAAATAATACCTGCATTATCTCCTAAATCAGGAAGCTTGTTGATAACGGTCATAAGATTTCCAACGGTCACTTTTCCATCCGGTACTAATGCTAAAATTGCCTGTTCCAATGGTACTTCTATTGTACCAATTACAGGAACTTTCTGTTTGATAACAATATTAGAAACATCAAATCCAACAAATGATTTTCCATTTCCATCGATTCCAACAATCATTCCAAGTGGTGCTGCATCTGATGGATCACTTGAGAATATCTGAGAGAAGCTTTCGCCATATTTAATATTCTGGCTGTTTACCCATACCTTTGCATCACCTTTTTTGATTGTGATGGTTGTTGTCGCAGAACTTGACAGATAATCTTCATTTCCGTTATAGGTAACTGTGATTTCCTGTTCTCCTGCTTTCCATTCATCTGTAGATGGAGTATAAGTAAAGTCATCTGCTGTTGTCTCAATCTTATTACCTGCTTTATCTGTTACAGTTGCATTCTGAGCAATCAGAACTTTGATTACTGCATCCATCATCTCAGTTGACTGATACTTCATCATAATTCCATCGTTGATAGAAAGTGTAGTTTCCTCACGAAGGTCTTTTAATGTGATTGTAACAGTCTTCTGCATAAATGGATACTTGTCTGTTCCCTTGTAGGTGATACGGATTTTTTCAGTACTCTTTCCAAATTCATGTAAAGTTGGTTCATACCACTCTGGCTGATAACCGATTGCCTTCCAGTTACCTAATCCTGTCAACGATGCATCGTACTCAATTGTTACATCATTCAATGTAATCTCCGGTACATTGTCTGTTCCAACAACTGCAGCAAAGATATTCTGCGCAATCTTATCTGTTGACATTCCATTGTGATATGATACCTCGGCATCTTTCACATCTAACTTACACTGAACTATCTGAGCAGTAATATTAAATATTTCATTATCCAAATCACCAGTCTTTAAAGTAACTGTTGCTGTCTGGTTAGCATAAGTAACATCCTCTACAGGATTATTGTTTACAAATATATTTTCTACCGCATACCCGTTATCCGGTGTTACATTAACTGTATAAGTAGAATTCAGTGCAACTTTCTTGCTAGCTATATCCTGACCATCAATTGTAATTTTTCCGTTCTCTGGATTGGTTACATTAACAAATGCACCAGCTGTTGCTTCGTATACAACATTGATTGTTGCATCTGTAACCGGCAGTGTATAGAAGCCATCTGCATTTGGAGTCATTGGTGTTTCACCATTTTTTACAGTTACATCATAGCCATCTACGTCATTGACTGTAAATGTTTTGTTCTCTGTGTCGTAGGATTTTACAGTGTCTGTAACAGCGGTACCATCAATCTTGACACCTGCGCCTTCAATGTTTGTGACATTGAAAGTTACATTGCTGTAATTCTTGACTGTGAATGTTCCAGCCTGTACCCATTCCATTGTAGGATTAATCCATGACCCGCCTGTTTTGATATACTTTTCAACTGTCACAGTTCCAGATGCTAAGGTATACTCCTTAGATAAATCTAATGGTGTTATTTCATTCCAATCATCAGTACTTGCAGTCTTTTTATATCGATACCTTGTAGCAGCACCAAACCAATCTTTAAAATCCTTTAACAACGTAGCACCTTTGATTGTCTCACCTTTGTGAATCTCCAATACATTTCCTGCCTTAACCGCTTTCGCATCCTGCGCACTCTGCGCATCAGCTGCTGCCGGCTGGGAAGCTGTGTTGTTCTGTGTTGTGCCTGACTGTGCTGTGTTGTTCTGTGTTGTGTCTGACTGTGCTGTTCTGTGTTGTGCCTGACTGTGCTGTGTTGTTCTTGGATGTGTTATCCTGTGAACTGTTTGTCTGACTATTGCTGTCTGATTCAGTCGATGTGCTTTCATTCGTTCCGGCAGTCGTCTGGTTTCCAGCATTTTCCTGCTGTCCGGCACTGCTTGAATCTTCTGATCCGGCAGTTCCTGAAGTCTGGTCTTCTGACTGTACTTCCTGAGCGGTGTCATTTCCGGCAGCGTATGCGGTTGCCGGCATTCCTGAAAGCACCATAGAACAGGCAATTACTGATGCAAGCAACTGCTTGTACTTTCTCTTCTTCATCGCTTTTCTCCTCCTATTAATTTTTCATTCCAAAAATATTTTCCCCCGTGGGCATAGACTCCCACAGTTAATTTTATATTAGCTTCTTTTTCTCATTAAGTCAATTCAAGCAGCCCCATTATTTTCCTTTTTCTTGTTTTTTATGCATATTTTTTCTCTCTGCTATTTTTTTATAGACATATGCTGACATTCTGATGACAGTTGCAGCATCCGGCAGCTTCTTCCGGACACATCGTAGCACAAGACAAAAGCTATTGCATCCAATATCTGCAATAGCTTTTTCCTTTATTTTCTATTCTGCTTTATCATTCTCCGGTTTTATCGTCTTACTTTGCGAATCCTACGACGACTTCCCGTCCGTCTGCCACATTTTCGAACATCCCCTTGATTACTTTCTTTGCATTCTCATCTGCATTTTCAAGGAATCCATATTCGTCTGATTCTGCTTTTTTCTTTGCCTTCTTTTCTACTTCCCCGACTAATTCCATGACTGCCTCTTTATCTACACTCATAATTGCGAAGTTCGTGTCATAGATCTTCAGGTCACTGGACTTGATCTTGATCGAATCTTCATCGATCGTGCAGTGCGGGATTGTGATCGTAATCTTGTCATCGGTCTCTTTGATCTTTGCGTTCTGCACATCCAGCCCGGCAGTGATGGTTGTTTTATACTGTACCAGGAACCGGTTCTTATTGATCAGCGGGATGGTTCCCTTTGTGCTCCTGAATACATCTGAGATGATCATCTTCTGTGTGGTCAGCTCTGCAGCATCTTCCAGTGTAGTCTCGAGCGGGATGCTCTCTTCCTTCGGACTGGTGATATACTTGTATGCAGATATCGAACCGATACTGATTACAACTGCGACTGCGCCCTCAGCGGTCCATTTGGCAAACTGCATCTCCACCCGGCTCTCACCTCCCCGGACTCTCTGTGCGCGCATGATTGCTTTAATCTCCGCTTCAACGGTTTAGTTGATTAAATTATTTTTCTATAAATTAGCACAACATTTTTTATTGTCAACATATTCTGAAATCTCTTTTGTATTTTTCTAAATACACTTTGTAAAATACTATCTTTTTTTCCTTCGATGGCGTTATAATAATCCTGGCGAATTTGAGCTTTGTACGAGGCAGCTTTTGTTCTTACAAAAATTGCGGATGTACTTTTTAATTTTAATGACAAATTCAAAATACAGGAGGTATTAATCAATATGACTATTACAGAAGATATCAAATATGTTGGCGTGAACGACCATGACATTGATCTTTTTGAAGGACAGCATCAGGTAGAGAATGGTATGGCATACAATTCTTATGTGATCACGGATGATAAAATTGCCATTTTTGATACCGTTGATGCACATTTTTCAGAAGAATGGCTTGCAAATATAAAAAATGTGCTCGGTGATGCAAAACCAGACTATCTGATCATTCAACATATGGAACCTGATCACTCCGCAAGTATTGGCATATTTATGGAGAATTATCCAGATACCACAATTGTGGCAAGCGCGAAAGCATTTACCATCATGAAGCAATTCTTTGGATGTGATTATGCCGAGCACCAACTTGTAGTCAAAGAAAAAGACACGCTGGAACTTGGAAAACATACACTTACATTTGTTGCAGCACCTATGGTTCACTGGCCAGAAGTCATTATGACTTACGATTCCTATGCAAAAGTATTCTTCAGCGCAGATGCATTCGGAAAATTCGGCGCATTGGATGTTGAGGAAGACTGGGCTTGCGAAGCAAGACGCTATTATTTCGGAATTGTTGGAAAATACGGCGCTCAGGTACAGGCACTTCTTAAGAAGGCTGCCGGTCTTGATATCCAGACCATCTGCCCACTCCACGGACCAGTACTGAACGAAAATCTGGACTTCTATCTGAACCTGTATCAGACATGGTCTGCTTATGAGCCGGAAGATAAAGGCGTGCTCATTGCCTATACTTCCGTCTATGGAAATACAAAGAAAGCTGCTGAATTACTGGCTCAGATGTTAGTAGACAAAGGCTGTGAGAAAGTTGCAATCACAGATCTTGCAAGAGACGACATTGCCGAGGCTGTGGAAGATGCATTTCGCTATGACCGCCTCGTACTGGCAACAACAACCTACAATGGGGATGTCTTCCCATTTATGCGAGAGTTCATTGAATCACTGACCGAACGCAATTACCAGAAACGTACCATCGGACTGATTGAAAATGGTTCCTGGGCTGCAACCGCTGCCAAAGTGATGCGTCAGTTATTTGAAAAGAGCAAAGAAATCGCATTTACAGAAACTACTGTAAAGATTATGTCAGCGCTCAACGAAGAAAGCACAACACAGCTTGAAAAACTGGCAGAAGAATTATGTAAATAGGTTAAACTTTTAACAGGACACGTAGTCAATCACCACTTGACTACGTGTCCTGTCTACTTTTATCCTGAAACTTTTTATGCCAAATACTTATTTTTTCACGTTCAATATATAATCATCAATATCGCACATAATGTACTGGTCTCCTTTTGTGTGCAGTGTTTCAAAATATTTCATAATATACCTGTATATATCATATTTGCTGAATCTTTCAGCCACTTCTGCCCCAGAAAGCCCTTTTAAATACCTGTATCTTTCCATACAATAAATTAAAAAATTAACTTCTTTACTCATAATTACGCCTCCTCAGGATAATCATAAGAACCTGTCAGCAACTCGTCCTGATACATCGTATATAGTGTTTTCGGACTATAATGCCACAATTTTGACTTTTCATCAGAAAGCTCCTGATACAGCTTTGACTGATAAAACTTAGGAATAATCTGTTCTACATCAACATTACTGTTCTTTGCGATTTCTTCAATAATCGGAGGCACAATGATTGCCAACATTGCACTGAACTGATCTTCATTCATACTAACTCCCTCCTTTGAAACTGCAAATACTGTAATGATTTCTCTGTGGTAAAAACCAATTGATTAAATAATTTACGAATTTTCAATGCCTGCAAGGTCTGTTCTTTTGTCAGTACACCAGTCATATATAAAGTAATCGTCCGATATACATCATCATTTGCAACTGCTCCATATATCAGATCATACTGCTTTCCTTCGTACATTCCCTTTCGATTAGCTGCAACAAAATCAAGCCAGTTTTCATCAGGACTGTCAAATTTTAATAAACTGCATTTTTGAAATGCTTCTTTTTCATCTATTT
This sequence comes from Dorea sp. 210702-DFI.3.125, assembly GCF_020560945.1. NCBI lineage: Bacteria > Bacillati > Bacillota > Clostridia > Lachnospirales > Lachnospiraceae > Dorea > Dorea sp. 210702-DFI.3.125. The sequence goes on along the minus strand of NZ_JAJCNF010000005.1, from coordinate 113,187 downwards.
CGTAAATATTCAGGATAGCTTCTCCCTCTTTACGTCTTTCAGCTACTTTTAATGCAAAATTTTCTGCCTGTTCCCGATTTGTAGTTGTATAAAATCCGAATCCAAAATCCAGAAAGCGATTTTGTTTTACAAGCTTAGGGTGTTCTACAATCACATTACTCCCGTGATATAAAATCATGAATGATTCCCCCTTGTCTTAATTACTTTTCTTTTTATTATTGTATCAAATCACCAGCTTAACGGCTAGTCCCTTCTTCACTAACAAAATTTATTTCAGGTAGGAATTCATTTTAGGAGAAAATGTTGAATGACAGTTTCAGTTGTCGTTCAACATTTTTTTGTATACTAAGAGATAAGAATGGATATACAATCATCAATGGTACAGGAAATTATTATATAGAAGCGCAGACTCGAGACCAGACTCGAACCGACATAATCGTGGATTATTTAGGAAAACAGTATGTGATAGAATTAAAAATCTGGCGAGGTGATGAGTACAACAAAAGAGGCGAAAAACAACTGGCTGAATATTTAGAGTACTATCATTTGTAAAAGGGATATTTGTTGAGTTTCAGTTTCAATAAGAACCAAAAAACGAGATTGAAAGAAATCGAAGTGGGTAATAAAAAAATCATAGAAGTGGTAGTATAAAAAATATTACAATGATAGCAGAAGAATAACCGCCCATCGTCCTGCAAATATGAGCGGTTATTCATAACCCATTAATATCAGGCGAACCGTCAACGGTAGCACCTTTCTTATTCTTTTGATATATCTATATTAACATTAAATATATATCAATTCAAGAATCCCTTTACATTCTCCCAGTGGCTCTATTCTTTATCCCCAAGGATTTTCGTCCGGATATCTTACCCCTTTTGGCTGGTTGTATCCGATCTCGTCTACCGGTACTCCGATATATTTGAATACTTCGTAGAGTGCTTTTGCGTAATGACCGAATGCTACTGCGCCGTGATGTGGGAAGTTCTTCCCAATCAGCACATGGCGGTAGAAGCGTCCCATCTCCGGGATTGCGAATACTCCGATAGATCCGAAAGAGTGTGTTGCTACCGGCAGAATCTCGCCCTGTGCGATATATCCGCGGAGGATATTGTCTGCGGTGCTCTGGAGACGGAAGAATGTGATATCTCCCGGCACAAGGTCTCCTTCCAGTGTTCCCTGTGTTACTTCCTCCGGCAGAGTTCTTGCCATGATCTTCTGGTATTTCATCTCGTGGCCGCTCAGCTTACAGGAAGCTGTATTTCCACAGTGGAATGCCATAAATGTATCTTTCTGGGTGTAGTCATATTTACCCTTGATGTCTTTTTCGTACATATCTCTCGGCACGGAATTGTTAATGTCAAGAAGTGTGACTGCATCCTGGCTGACTACGGTTCCGATAAACTCGCTGAGTGCACCGTAAATGTCTACTTCACAGGATACCGGAATGCCTCTCGCTGCCAGACGGCTGTTTACATAGCATGGTACGAATCCAAATTGTGTCTGGAATGCCGGCCAACATTTTCCGGCAATCGTCACATATTTGCGATAACCTTTGTGCTCCTCGATCCAGTCTAATAATGTCAGTTCATACTGTGCCAGTTTCGTAAGGATCTCCGGCTTTTTATTTCCAGCACCGAGCTCAGATTCCATATCTTTTACGACTTCTGGAATTCTCTCGTCTCCGGCATGTTTGTTAAATGCCTCAAACAAATCCAGCTCTGAGTTTTCTTCGATTTCAATTCCGAGATTGTAGAGCTGTTTGATTGGTGCATTACATGCAAGGAAGTTGAGCGGTCTTGGACCAAAGCTGATGATTTTTAAGTTATTTAATGCATCAACGGCTCTCGCAACCGGAAGAAAATCGTGAATCATATCTGCACATTCCTCTGCGGTTCCAACGGGATACTCTGGAATATATGCATGAATATTGCGAAGTTTCAGGTTGTAGCTTGCATTTAACATACCACAATATGCATCGCCACGTCCGTCTAGAAGATCTACTGCGCTCTCTTCTGCAGCTGCCACAAACATTTTCGGTCCATCGAAATGTTTTGCGAGCAATGTCTCGGAAATCTCCGGTCCGAAGTTTCCAAGGTAAACGCAAAGTGCATTACAGCCTGCTGCCTTGATATCTTCCAGCGCCTGTACCATGTGAATCTCACTCTCCACAATACAGACTGGACATTCGTAAATGTCTGTCTCATCGTATTTTGCTTTATAAGCCTCTACCAGCGCTTTTCTTCTATTTACTGATAATGGCTCCGGGAAGCAATCTCTGCTGACTGCTACAATACCAATTTTAATTTTAGGAATATTTATCATGTTCTTTTCCTCCTTAAGTTCTGGCCGGTTCACTCCCTGCCAATTAATTTTCTGGCCATTTATCTCCCTGGCTGACCGTAATAAGCATTTGCACCGTGTTTTCTGTAATAATGTTTATCCTGAAGTTCCTGTGGCGCCGGTTTCACCTGCGGATTGATCAGTTCTGCACGGGCTGCCATTTTTGCAACTTCTTCCAGTACCACTGCGTTATGTACAGCTTCTTGTGCATCCTTTCCCCATGTAAATGGGCCGTGATTCTTGCAGAGTACTGCCGGTGTTGCGATATAGTCCAAATCTTGGATGGCAAATTCATCCGCAATCAAGACTCCTGTATTTTTCTCATAAGCTTCATTGATTTCTTCTTTTGTAAGGTTTCTCACACAAGGCACTTCTCCATACAGATAATCTGCATGAGTTGTTCCATAGCACGGAATTCCCCGTCCTGCCTGTGCCCAGCTCGTAGCCCACGGTGAGTGTGTATGTACCACGCCTCCGATTTTCGGGAAACGGTTATAAAGAACAACGTGGGTGGCTGTATCAGAAGATGGATTTAAATCTCCCTCTATTTTATTACCATTTAAATCTACCACGACCATGTCTTCTGGTGTCAGTTTCTCATAATCTACTCCACTTGGCTTGATAACAAAAAGGCCTTTTTCCCGGTCAATTCCGCTGACATTTCCCCATGTAAATGTGACAAGTCCGTAATGAGGAAGAAGCATATTGGCCTCATAGACCTCTTTTTTTAATTCTTCTAACATTGCTGTCTCTCCTTTTCCCCTGCACGGCTAGTATTGATTATCTCATTTCATACTTCAAAGCCGTACAGGGCACTACCACCGATTAAACTATAAGATTCTCAAGGGCTGCCTTCTCAATGGCAATTCCTTTTTTATATCTCTCGATAAATGTCTCGAATCCTTTTACATCTTCCGGATCCGGATCCATAGAAGTTCCTTTATTTCCTACAAATACTTTCTCTGACAGATAGTGTGCCAGTGTCTCATCTGATTCTTTGTTCAACATATAAGATGCCAGAAGTGCCATGCCCCAAGGGCCGCCTTCTCCTGCGGTCTCCATAACAGATACCGGTGTGTCAATGGCTGCTGCCAGAATTCCCTGTCCGACACCTTTTGTTTTAAAGAGTCCGCCGTGTCCGAGAATCTTATCAATCTGTACATGTTCTTCCTTTAACAAAATGTCCATGCCGACTTTTAAGGCTCCTAATGATGTATAAAGGTGTGTTCGCATAAAGTTTGCAAGATTAAATCTGCTCTCAGGCGATCTGACAAAGAGTGGTCTTCCTTCTGTCACGCCTGTGATATTCTCTCCTGACAGATAACCGTAGGAAAGAAGTCCGCCACAGTCTTTGTCTCCTTCCAGTGCTTTGTTATATAAAGTTCCAAATAACTGGTTCATATCCACTTCCATACCGAAGCTTTCGGCAAATTCACGGAAGAGTCCGACCCATGCATTTAAATCTGAAGTACAGTTGTTGGCATGTACCATACCGACCAGACTCCCGTCCGGGGTCGTAACAAGGTCGATTTCCGGATAGACTTTCTTTAATTCTTTTTCCAGTACGACCATAGCAAATACTGACGTTCCGGCAGATACATTTCCAGTGCGCTTTGCCACACTGTTTGTCGCTGCCATTCCGGTTCCCGCGTCACCTTCCGGCGGGCAAAGCGGAATTCCTGCTTCCAGATTACCGCTTGGATCAAGAAGTTTTGCACCTTCTGGTGTCAAAGTTCCTGCGTTTTCCCCCGCAACCAGTATTTTGGGAAGAATATCCTTTAATTTCCACGGATAATTCTTGTCTGCAACTAAAAGATCAAACTTCTGGATCATGGCTGCATGGTACTGTTTTGTTTCCGGATCGATCGGGAACATTCCGGAGGCATCTCCGATTCCGAGTACTTTCTGTCCGGTCAGCTTCCAATGAATGTATCCTGCCAGTGTGGTGAAAAACTCAATATCCTTTACATGGTCTTCTCCATTTAAGATTGCCTGATACAAATGAGCGATGCTCCATCTCTGAGGAATATTGTACTGAAAAGCTTCTGTAAGTGCCTCAGAGGCTTCTCCTGTGATTCCATTTCTCCATGTGCGGAACGGGACAAGAAGTTCTCCATTTTTATCAAATGCCATATAGCCATGCATCATGGCACTGAACCCAATCGCTCCGATTTTCTTTAAAGTCACTCCATAAGTTTCTTCTACGTTAAATGCCAGTTTCTGATAACTGTCCCTGAGTCCCTGCCAGATATCATCAAGGCTGTAGGTCCAGATTCCATTTTCCAGACGATTCTCCCACTCATGATCTCCAGAAGCAATCGGGTGATGATTTTCATCAATGAGTACTGCTTTGATTCTTGTGGAACCAAATTCAATACCAAGGACTGTTTTTCCTTTTTCTATTAATTCTTTTCTACTACTCATATCATTTTCTCCGTTTCTTTCCGGAATTATCTGCGATAAGCAAGCTCATTCCAGCGAAGTTCATTTTTCAACTGACGGATTGTTGTGTTTGCGTCAATGTAGACAGCCTCGATTCCCATTGCTTCTGCCCAGTCGCCCATCTGCTCTGCACTTAAATCATAAGAAAATGCAGTGTGATGTGCACCGCCTGCCAGAATCCAGCTCTGTGCTCCGATTTTAAGATCCGGTTTCGGTGTCCAAAAAGCAGTTGCTACCGGAAGCTTCGGCATCGGTTTTTCTGTCTTTTTACACTCCACTTCATTGATCAGAAGACGGAAACGGTCTCCCAGATCAATAAGGGAAGTCGCAATTGCCGGTCCTTCTTTCGCCGTAAATACAAGCCTTGCCGGATCTTCCCTGCTGCCCATGCTCAGCGGCTGCTCTTTGATGCTGATCTTACCGTCTGCAATAGTCGGGCATATCTCCAGCATATGCGCTTCCAGAATTCCTTCTTTACCAGGTACCAGATTGTATGTGTAGTCTTCCATAAAGGAAGTACCTTTTGCGTCCTTCATGCCGCCGGTCATAATCTTCATAAGTCTGACCATGGCTGCAGTCTTCCAATCTCCTTCCGCTCCGAAACCGTACCCTTTTTCCATCAGTCTTTGCATTGCAAGTCCCGGAAGCTGTTTAAATCCGCCGAGGTCTCCAAAATGTGTAACGATTGCCTGATAGTTATTCTCTTCCAGGAATCTTTCCAGACCGATTTCAATTCCTGCCTGAACGGCTACATGACGGCGAAATTCTTTTTCATCTCTTCCTTCTAAAAGAATTTCATATTTGTCATAATATTCTTCAACTAATGTATCAATATCTGCCTGAGAGACTGCATTTACTGCTTCTACTGCCTCATTGACCGGATAAGCGTCTACCTCCCAGCCGAACTTGATCTGCACCTCTACTTTGTCACCTTCGGTAACGGCAACATTTCTCATATTATCTGCAATACGCATCACACGGATATGACTGCTTTCGACAACTCCGACTGCAGTTCTCATCCAGGAACCAATCTGCTTCTGCACGTCTTCATCTGCCCAGTAGCCGACAACGACTTTCCGGTTCATATGAAGGCGGCTGAAAATGTGTCCGAATTCCCGGTCACCGTGTGCGGACTGATTCTCGTTCATGAAATCCATGTCGATGGTGTCATACGGAATCTCCCGGTTGAACTGTGTATGCAGATGGAGCAGTGGTTTTCTGAATTCCTGCAGTCCCAGTATCCAGGATTTTGCCGGTGAAAATGTGTGCATCCATGTAATGACTCCTGCACAATTTTCATCTGTATTCGCCTCATTGAACGTCCGGCGGATCAGTTCATTTGTAATTAAGGTCGGTTTCCATACAACTTCATACGGAAGATTTCCGGAGGCATTGAGTGCCTCCACAATCTTCTGTGCATGTTCTGCCACATGGGTCAGGCATTCATCTCCATATAAATCCTGAGAGCCGGTACAGAACCAGAACTGATAATTTTTCGTTTTTAACATCGGTCATTACCCCCTGTTCTTACGAGCCATAACAATACTCTGGATTACAAGGAACAGACAAAGCATTGCTGCGATTGTAATTCCTGTCCACCATGCCTGATCCAGACCTGCGGAAGATACGATATTCTGGATTGTACTTAAAGAAAGTACTCCGAAAAATGTTCCGATAATATTTCCAACACCACCGGTCAGAAGTGTTCCACCAATGATAGAGGAAGCGATTGCGTTCATTTCCATTCCTGTCGCATGGGAAGCAGAACCTGATCCTACGTGAAGAAAATATACATAGCCTGCGATTCCCGCCAGAACTCCACTGAAAAGCTGTGCAAGGAAACGTGTTCTTTTTACATTAATACCAAGCATCAGTGCACTTTGTTTGTTTCCACCGACTGCGTAGAATGCCCGACCAAGCTTGGACCAGCGAAGCATTACGAACATCAGGACTACAATAAGCAGTGCCACAATAACTCCGATTTCTACATAAGCATCCACATATTTACCGATTCGGTTTACGGAACCCATTCCAGGTACGATAACACGAGTATCTTTTAATGCAACGAATGCTTTATTCTGTACGTTGAACGGATCTGTATGTACAATAGTCGTCATACCACGAGCAAAGAACATACCTGCCAGTGTTACGATAAATGGCTGGATATCAAGATAAGCAACCAGGAATCCTTGAACGAGTCCGAATGCAAGTCCAATTCCAAGTGCAATCAGGATAGACATGGCAACATTTCCACCCATATAATCCAGATATACACCACAGCTCATACTGACAAGTGCTACCACACCACCGACGGAGATGTCGATCCCGCCTGTAATCATTACTAAACTCAGTCCACAGGAAGTAATTAAAAGTGCTGCATTTGCATTTAAAATGTTAAAGAATGTCTGTGTCTTTAAAAATCCGCCACCCTGGAATACCATTGCGCCGATATACATAGCAAAGAATACGACGATTGTAATTGTCAGGAGTAGATTTGTATCCGAAATATTTCTTTTCTTTTTAGATTTCATACTAAGCTACCTCCTTCTTTGCCTGCATTTTCTTTGTAAATGAAGCAAATTTCTCACGTACGACCGGTGCACTGATTACAACCAGAATGATTACTACAACTGCCTTGTAAGCAGAGATTGCATCAGATTTTACATTGAATTTATAAAGTGTTGTTGTCAAAAACTGAATAACGTATGCTCCGAGAATTGAAGCTGTCATGTTAAATTTACCACCGCTTAAGGAGTTTCCTCCGAGGGCTACTGCCAGGATCGCGTCCATCTCAATATCCTTCGCAATAACAGAATAGTTAATGGAAGAAATACGGCTGACCTTGATCAGTCCTGCCACTGCCACGCAAAGTCCTAAGATTACAAAGCTTAAGAATTTGATAAATGCAGGATTCAGACCGTTCAATCTGGAAGAATGCTCATTGATTCCAACCGCCTGTGTGTATAATCTGAGATTTGTAAATTTCATGGCCAGTGCGATCACGATCATACATGCAACTGCAATGAAAAATGGTGTCGGAATCGGGATTCCCGGAATAAATCCTCCAAAGTATGCAAATGTCGGATCACTGACGACCGGAAGTTCATTGTTATTAATCCATGCTGCGATAGAACGTCCTGCTGTGTATAGAATCAAGGTCGCTACCATCGGCTGAATCTTGAAGCCTGCAACAAGAATACCGTTAAATGCACCGAATAACATGGATACAACGCATGCTACTAAAAATGCTACAATGATCGGAGCCTGAAGTTTGTCTGGTCTGGAATTGGTTCCGCAAAGTACACGTAAAATCACGGAACCTGCAATTGCAATTCCGGCGCCCACACTGATATCCTGTCCGCCGGAAGCCGCTGTTACAAGGGTCATTCCTATTGCAAGGATCGCAAGCTCTGAGCCATAGTCAAGAATTGTGATCAGATATCCGGATAATACATGGTTTCCGGCACTGTTGACGTCCATGGAAATCTTGTAAAATGACGGGTCTGCAATTAAGTTAAATACAGCGAGCAGAAGAAGCGCCGCAATCGGGATCAAAATCTGCTTACCGCTGAACATATCCATAATATTTTTTGATTTTTTTGTTGTAGTGTTCTGCATTATTCTTTGTCACCTCCGGCAATTGTGTCCATGATACTGCTCTGTGACAGTTCCTCTCCTGAAAGCTCTCCGACTTTCTTTCGGTCTCTCATGACAATCAGTCTGGAACATGTACGAAGCATCTCATCTGTCTCAGAAGAAATAAATGTCACACTCATACCTTCTGATGCAAGCTTAAGTACTAATTTCTGAATTTCAACCTTAGTACCGATATCAATACCTCTGGTCGGCTCATCGAGAATCAGATATTCCGGGTGAGTCAGAAGCCATCTTGCTAGAATTACCTTCTGCTGATTACCACCGGATAGTGATTTAATCGGTGTGTCTGCAGAAGCGGTCTTGATCTCCAGGAGCTTGATATATTCATCTGCAAATTTATTTGCCTGTGCTTTTGAAAATGGTTTGAAGAATCCACGAAGCACCTGTGCCGCCAGAATGATATTGTCTCTGACAGACAAATCTCCGACAATTCCGTCTCTCTTACGGTCTTCCGGAAGATATGCGATTCCCTGCTTCATAGCATCCAGTGGTTTATTGATTTTTACTGCTTTTCCGCTTTTCTTTACTGTACCGCCAGTCACACGATCTGCTCCGAAGATTGCACGCACGCACTCGCTTCGTCCAGATCCGAGAAGTCCGGTAAATCCATTGACTTCTCCTTTTCTTATATTGAAGTCAAATGGTTTGATTCCGGCATTGCTCTGTAAGCCTTCCACTTCAATGACTGGTGGAATGGACTCATCTGCCTCATAGACCAGACTTTCATCTTTAATATCCGCCTCATCGTCCAGCTCTTTACCAAGCATCTTGGCTACCAGCTTGACTCTCGGGAGATCCTTGATTTCATATTCACCTACTAATTTTCCGTCACGGAGAACCGTGATCTTATCACACACTTCATATACCTGATCCAGGAAATGTGTTACGAATATAATTCCAACACCTCTGGAACGTAAGTCTCTCATGAGTCCGAATAATTTTTCTACTTCCTGTTCATCAAGGGAAGATGTCGGCTCATCGAGAATCAGTACTTTACAGTCCATATCGACCGCACGGGCAATTGCTACCATCTGCTGGATCGCGATAGAGCAACTGGAAAGCTGCTGTGTTGCTTTTGCGGGAATATCCAGTGATTTCAGAATCTTATCCGCGTCCGCATTCATCTTCTTCCAGTTCTGTCCGATTCCTTTTCCACGTCCGATGTACATGTTCTCTGCCACGGAAAGGTTCGGACAGAGTGTAATCTCCTGGTACACCGTGCTGATTCCAAGATTCTGTGCGTCTTGTGGAGAACGGATTGCAACTGCTCCTTCATGTCCCTTCAGGAAGATATCTCCACCGTCTTTTTCATAGACTCCGGTCAGAACCTTGATCAAGGTTGACTTACCTGCACCATTCTCTCCCATCAATGCATGAATCTCTCCCTCACACAATGTGAAATCTACTGCCTGCAGTGCCTTGACTCCCGGGAAACTTTTATAGATATTTTTCATTTCCAATACAGAATTCTCTTTCACCAGCGTATTCACCTCTTCATTCTTACTTACTGTTTTGCTTATTATTTTCTATCTCTTTTCGGGTTTGTTTTCCTTTTAAGAGAAAATGCGCGACGCCGCGTATTTTTTTATTTTTCTTACGCTGCGCCGCGCGACTTAACATATTTTTTCTACACTTTGATTCCTGTGGATTACGACCTGTTGCGCACTCTCACAATCCATCATTAGATACCGAACTGATCTACATCGTCCTGTGTAATTGTTGTTGCATCGAATCCCTTCTCATCCATGATGATTGTCTTCTCATCAAGTGTCTCGCCTGCCTCAAGTTTCTTGATAACATCTTCGATGTAAGAAGCCTGATAAGGGTTGCACTGTCCATCATAGTTCCAGTTCTGGTTCAGAAGTTCTTCTAATGCCCATTTGTTGCAGTCAAATCCCATAACGATAACGTCTTTTCCAACACCATGGGAGATATTTGCTTTGTCAAGAGCTGCTACAGCACCTTTAGCCATATCGTCGTTCTCTGCATAGATTACGTTGAATGCCTGTCCGGAATCGATAACGGACTGTACAATCTGCTGTGCTTTCTCTGCATTCCACTCTGCTGTCTGCTCTGTTACAATGTTCCATCCCTCAGATTTTGCTGTATCTGCAAGTGCGCCAGAACGTCCTTTCTGAGCTGCTGATCCCATAACACCCTGAATGTGAATGATGTTATACTCAGGTAATTTCTGGTCTTTTAACCAGTTTGCTGCTGTCTCACCTTCTTTTTCCATGTCGGATACGATAGAAGCTGCATACAGGCTCTCGTCTGCGTCAATTGTACGGTCAAACAGAATAACCTGTGTACCTGCGTCCTGAGCGTCTTTCAGAACACTGTCCCAGCCTGCTGTATCAGCAGCGGAAAGGAGTAAGTAATCAACACCGTCTTGGATAAACTTCTGAGCTGATGTAATCTGCTCATCATTCTTTAAGCTGTAAGCGAATGAAGCGTCATATCCATTCTCTTTTGTAAATGTTGCTTTTAGGTCTTTATCATTTGCTGTACGATATCCGGATTCATTTGGATCATTGTTGATGATACCAACTTTAATCAGCCCGTCACCAGAATCGGATTTTGCGCCGTCAGATGTTTCTTTTGATCCTCCGCAACCTACAAGTCCAATGACCATCATAGATGCGAGTAAAACTGAGATAATTTTTTTCTTCATAATCTTCCTCCTGATTTTCTTGATTTTTTCACATCAGTTACTTTAGTCTGTTTTTGAAAGGCCTCTCTTTTTCTTGATTTCACTATAGCATCACATAGCTTTGTTCACAATTATAAAAACAGCGGTTTTTAAAGGTTTATCAGTTATTTACAATACAACTTTTTTGTATTAAAATATCAAATAAATACAAGTTTATTTTTAATGTTTGCTATTCTCAGATAAACAGTGATTTTCTTTTGATATCGTTGTTTTTTTGACATATTTTATGTGGATTTTTACATTTTACAGTTGTTATCTTTGCAGTTGTTTCACATAAAAGTTTGATTTTTTCAGGGGAACGTTAGATTTTCTCAGATTCTTTTATGTTAAGAAAAGATAATTTTTTTCAAAAAGGAGATTTTTTTATGGCTATAAAATACAAATGGCTTGCCGGAACACTCCGGGATCTGATTAAAAAAGATGTGAAAAATGAAATTAATAAGCTGCCATCGGAGCAGGAGCTGTGCAGACGTTATCACGTCAGCCGCCAAACCGTAAGGCAGGCTCTGAATCTTCTTACGCAGGAAGGTCTGATTGAAAAACGTCACGGAAGCGGCAGTTATATTACCGGACATTCTTCAAATCTGTCTGATGACCAGATTGATATTTTGATTTCTGATGATTCCAATTATATTTATCCCGGTGTATTAAATGATATTCAGGGAACACTTCGAAAAAATCATTTTTCATCACAGGTTCATATTACGAAAAATGAAACTTATGAAGAACGCAAGATTCTGACAAAACTCTTATCTGCTCCACCACGAGGAATTATTGTAGAAGGATCCAGAAGTTATCTTCCGAATCCGAATCTTGATCTGTACCGTGCACTTCAGAAAAAGAATTGCCGCTTTGTCTTTTTACATAATTACTATCAGAATTTCAGTCAGATTCCTTTTGTAAAAGACGACAATGTTTCCGGAAGCCGACAGCTTACCGAGTATCTTCTTTCCCAAGGGCATACGGCGATAGGCGGAATCTTTCACTCTGACGACCTGCAAGGTGCAGAACGATTTCAAGGATTTATGGAGACTATGCGTAACCAGGGGCTTCCTGTCCCGGATTCCAGAGTCGGCTGGTTCAATTCCCGTGACCTTGACCACCTGCAGCGTTTCCAGGACACAGGGTTCTTAAAAAAATTCGTGCAGGACTCCTTGGAATCCTGCACGGCTGTCGTCTGTTATAATGATATGATCGCATATTTTTTAATTAAAGAACTGAATCTGGCAGGATACCATCTACCTGATGATATGGCAATCGGAGCCTTTGATAATACTTACTTAAGCAACTCACAGATTCTGACCCTGACTACTTTATCCCACAAATCCCACGAAATGGGCACTGCCGCTGCCAACATGATGATCCAGCAGCTCAAAGGAATTCCTGTGACATTTTTAGAGGTCCCGTGGACTCTAATTCCAAAAGGAAGTACACCAGACAACCTTTTGGACAACCTTTAGTTCTTCTTTCCATTACGGTAATCTCTCGGGCTGACTCCCTGCGTTTTCTTAAATACAAAGCTGAAATAATGGGAGTCTTTATAGCCCACCGTTGCGGCAATCTCTGCGGTTGACACAGTCGTATCACGCAACAGCTTTCTTGCTTTTTCCATACGCTTTTCTGTCACGTATTCGGTAAATGTCTTCTCCATGCTCTGACTAAAGATAGAACTTAAGTAATTTGCATTGACCTTAACCTCACATGCCACATTTCCAAGAGTCAGTGATTCTTCTGTGTAATGATCCTGGATATATTCCAGTGCTCTTCGAAGAGTGCTTCCGCCCTGTGAATCACTATCCTTATCACGAATCTCTATCGCTATCTGGAGCATTTTTACAAAGTACTCAAAAACCTCTTCTGACTCCATATGAATATTCTGTGCATACTCTCCAATGGCCTGTAGATATTCTTCCTTTGAGCCTCCGACAGACTCCACGTAAGACAAAATCGTAAAGCGGATATTCAGCACTACATATTCGCAGAACATTCTGGATTTCATTGCTTCACTGATCCCCCCAAGATAAGACTCAACAAAGTTGTAAATCTCCCCCTGGATGCCCCTTGCCAGAAAATCCAGAATTACGTCCGGCGCCACTTTTGATGTATCGACTGTCACTGCTGCCTGACTATTTTCTTCCTGATTCTCCATATATCTTGACAGATTTTCCTCTGTCAGCACATGCATCTGTGGCAGAACAAAACGGTATGCAAGGCAATGACTGGCGCTCTTGTAACATTCTTTGAGCATACTCAGTCTCTCTACCGGTTTTCCTGCAGCCACGTACCAATCCATTTTCTCCGGCGCCTTCTCACATATCTTCTGGACATAATCCAGTGCCTGGTCTGTCTCCTTTTCAACATTATCCTGATCTGATTTTATTAAGACTCCATAACAGTTTACATTCCACCGGAATACCTGAAACTTAGGATACCTCAGAAAATAATGCAAAATTTCTTCCTGCTGCCGCAAAAACTGCTCCACTTCACGCTCCGTCTGGTTCCTCCGGTGTTCCTGCAAAGATATAAAAATCAAGTTATAGCTGGACGCCGTCAATTCCATTTCAAGCTTCGCCGCCTCATCATAGATTTCCTTGACAGACATTTTCCCTTCCAATACTTTTTCAAAGAAAAGCCTTCTGGAAAACTGTTCATATTCATGCATTTCATTTTGAAGCATCGTCTGGTAATCTTCCTGCTCTACGTCCTGTTCAATCTTTTCTTTTAACTCCTGAAGCACTTTTCTCAAATTCATCCGTGTTACAGGCTTTAGAAGGTATTGATCTACACCAATAGCAATCGCTTCCCGCGCATACTCAAAATCATCATACCCACTGATAATGATAATTTTCGTCTTCGGAAGCTCTTCCCGCACGATCCGGCTCAGCGACAGCCCGTCCATGAACGGCATCTTAATATCTGTGATCAGCACATCCGGTTTCGTCTTTCGTATAAGCGGAAGCGCCATCTCACCGTCCGCTGCCTCCCCGACAAACCGATAGCCATACTGTTCCCACGGAATATTGTCTCTTAGACCTTCTCTGATTAAAGTTTCATCTTCTGCCAGAAATACTTTTAACATCACATCTTCACCCTTATTTTTTAATCTACTCTTATTCGAAATTCTGCTCTATGCTATGAATCCAATCTATTCCATAATTTCTTAGAAATTTAGTTACAGATTTAGTAGGTTCGGTCATTCAACACACTCAGCACATTTTTCTGTGTAAATACTTTTTCTTCCACATAATTATCCTTTTCTATGCTCTGTCCTGTCTCCAGTGCCTGAATGATTTCTTCGATATATTTCCCCTGATATGGATTACATTCCACATCAACATTAATTGCCCCGGTCTTGACCTTTTCCAACGCTTTCTTCGTTCCGTCAAAAGATATCACTGTGATATCTCCACCTGTTCCGGTCGTTCTTCCTGCTGACTGAATTGCTTCCAGCGCGCCAAAGGTCATGTCGTCATTTTGGGATACAAGCACATCAATCCCCGGATAAGTATTCAGAAGCCTGCGCATTTCCTCTTCTCCTTTTGCCGTTGTGAAATCTGCATTTGTCTGCTCCAGAATATTCCAGTTTTCGTGTTTTGCAGCTATCTCTTCAAATCCTTGTGTTCTTCCGAACATAGCTGTTGTTCCGGCAGTTCCCTGCAATACAACAATGTTCACCTGATCATCATTAAAACGCTGTCCTTTCAGATAATCTTCCAGCCATTTTCCTGCATTTCTTCCTTCTTCTACAAAATCAGAACCAACCCACGCTGTATATAGGGATTCGTCTTTCACGTTAATTTTCCGATCCATCAAAATAACCGGAATCTCTGCCTCCCTTGCTTCCTGCAGTACAGTATCCCATCCATCTTCTACAATCGGAGAAAATACAATATAGTCCACTCTCTGGGAAATGAAGCTCCGAAGTGCTTTTATCTGGTTCTCCTGCTTCTGCCTTGCATTTTTAAAAATCAGAAAGTATCCATTCTCTTTTGTGAATGTCTCCTTTACAGACCTTGTGTTAGCGGTCCGCCAGACTGACTCACTTCCTTCTTGAGAGACTCCGACTACAATTAAATCGTCATCGGTCGGCGTTCTTGTATCTTCCGCTTCGGGTTCCTGTCCGGCACAACCAGTAATCAGTGCGAGCACGGCCAATACAATGATTACATTTCGAAAAATTTTATTATTTCGCTTCATTTTCTGCCTCCTCGCTTCTAATGTTTTGTTTGACTGCTTCTGGTTTTTCCGGATTATCTGTGATTGCTGGAATTTCAATCGTAATTCTCGTTCCGCTTCCTTTTTCAGACCAGATTTTCATACCAAATTCTGCTCCGAAATACATACGGATTCTTTCATTTACATTTGCAAGTCCAAATCCGCTTTCCGTTTCTTTACATGGTCTGGATATTTCTTTTTCCAGTTTCTTTAATTCCTCTTCATTCATGCCGACACCGTCATCAGCTACTGTCAGATAAAGATTTTCTCCCTCTTGCGTTCCTGTGATCTCAATCATTCCCCGGGAACGTTTATATTTAATTCCATGATATAACGCATTTTCCACAAGTGGCTGCAGCGTAAGCTTTGGAATCTGATACTCGTAAATTCCAGGATCTATATAAATATGGTAATCTAAAATGTCATGATACCGTTTCCCCTGAATCTGCAAGTAGCTGCTGATGTGCTGCTCTTCTTGTCGGATCGTGATAAATTCTTTTCCCTTACTGAGTACAAGACGGAAAAATTCAGATAAAGTTACAACCATCTCCACTGCTTCGTCCGGCTCATTTCCTTCAATCAGCCACACAATATTGTCCAGTGTATTATAGAGAAAATGTGGATTGATCTGCTCCTGCAGAAGTCTTAAGTCTGCTTTTCGCATTTTCTGCTCGTCCTCTCTAACTTTCACAACCAAAGTCTGGATATTGCCTGCCATATCGTTGAACCTATCAGCCAGCACCGCAATCTCATCCCTGGAATCCACATCTGCCCTTGCATCTAGATCCCCTTCTGAAATCCTTCCGGCCGCCTGTGCCAACACCTGGATTGGACGCAACATGCCTGTTGTAATCTGCATGACTGCCATAGCAAGACCAATGGTCAGAACCGCGATCAGACATGCACAGATAATGATAAATGTCCGGATCTGTGTATTCAGCGTATCCGTCACCTTTTCCATACTTTCTGTTTGATAATAAATATAATACTGAATGTCATCCTGAATCAATTCAGTTAAAATATAAATATTATCATCCAGTTCTTTGATGTTACTGTCATAAGTACCACCCACATGAATATTCTGCACCAGATCATCGACCCGATCCTCCAGCGTGTCAATATTTCGGAGCAGACTGTCCAGCCATAATTTACTTTCGGTATCCGTTGTAATTTTCTTCAAATTTCTAAATTCCTTGCGCAGATCCTTAATCAGGACATAGGGACTTTTTAATTCTTCCGCATCGTCAAAGCCATCTACTGTAACATATCCAACAACCATTTTATAAAGACTTTCATCCATCTCATCTTTAAAATCCAGATTATAATTATTTGCAATAGTAAGATTCTGTACAATCTTATTATATGTATGATTATAGTTTGACATGGAAATGAGCAAATATATAGATATAGCAAGAAAAGGTAACGCCGCCACAAGCGTTACCCCTAGTATTTTCTTTCGAATTGAAAATTTTACATCCTGTCTATCCATTTGATACTTCCTTAATTCATCATTTTTTATCATTGTATCATTTTCAATTCTTAAACGCAATTAGGGACATAGTCAATCAACGCTTGACTACATCCCTTAATATTAAAATGTCAATTCCATCCTCGTTCCTTTTCCCAACTCGCTATCTACATGGATCTTTGCATTGTGCAATATTGCGCCATGTTTTACGATAGATAGTCCCAGTCCGGTTCCGCCGATTTCTCTTGAATGGCTCTTGTCTACCCGGTAGAATCGCTCAAAAATCCGTTCTTTTTGATCTTCCGGAATTCCGATTCCTGTATCTGTCACGATAATCTTCTTTCCATTCAGTGTGTTTCCGACCCAGATGCGGATCTCTCCGCCTTCTTTGTTATATTTGATGGCATTTTCGCAAATATTGTAGACCATCTCATCTAGAATCTGCCGGACTCCATTGTAAATGACGGATTCTCCGGTCAACTCCATGTGGACTTTCTTCGCCGAAGCCTGTGGTGACAGACGGCTTATAATTTCTCTCGTTAGTTCATAAAAATCTACATCTTGTCTCTCTAGTTCGACTTTTCCTTCGTCCAGATGCGATAACTTGATAATATCTTCTACTAATGTAATCAATCGCCTTGCCTCGTTGTAAATTTTCTCTGAGAATCGTGGCATATCCTCGGGTTTCACAATTCCACTCTTCATGATCTCGGCATAACCTGAAATTGAAGTAAGTGGTGTTTTCAGTTCATGAGATACATTTGCTGAAAATTCTTTTCGCATATTGGCAATGGCTTCTTTTTCTTTGTTCTGCTTATCAATGCTCTCAAGAAGCGGTGTCAGCTCTTCATAAACTTCGTTTTCCAGAGGTTCCT
The DNA here is from genome assembly GCF_020560945.1 of Dorea sp. 210702-DFI.3.125. Classification (NCBI taxonomy): domain Bacteria; kingdom Bacillati; phylum Bacillota; class Clostridia; order Lachnospirales; family Lachnospiraceae; genus Dorea; species Dorea sp. 210702-DFI.3.125. The sequence continues at coordinate 95,477 of NZ_JAJCNF010000005.1, read as the reverse complement.
CCAGATCCAGTTCATTAATTGGTCGAATCAGCTTTGCCACCTGCTGTCTGGAAAGCAGATATGCAAATGCAAGAGCCACAACTGCTATCAATCCCATAATCGGCAGGATTGAAATTGCTGTGTGAAGCGCTGTGTTCATAGTCTTGGATACACGAAGTACATTTCCATCCGGAAGAAGCTTTGCATAATAGAACATTTCCTTGCTCATCGTCATGGATCTTCTGACTTCCTGACCAGTACCATTCTTATGGGCAGCCTTGATTTCCGGACGATTCTTGTGGTTCTGTAAAGTCACCGCGTCTTCCGTAGAATCGTACAGAACATCGCCTGCCGGATCAATCAAGGTAATTCTTGTATTCTTTTCTACCTCGTCCATCTGCTTTAAGTAATCTGTCCCGGATATCTCGATTGCCTTTACAATATAATCCGCTTCCTGACGCGTCTCCCGCTCCATTAAACCTACATTCTGTCTGTAGATAACCAGTGTGGTCAGCGCATATGCCGCCAGAAGCGTCACTGTGATGACCATGATCATACTATGTTGAATTTTGCTTCTAAGTTTCATATGCGTACCTTTCCAAGCGGGCTTACGCCTCGCTTTGGGGACGGGGGAGCCTCTTGAGCGGGCTTGCGCCTCGCTTTGGGGACGGGGCATACTCGCCTTGGCTCCGTTGCTCCCGTCCCCTTCCCGTCTCCTGTGTTCTACTACTTTATCTTATTCTGACATGCGGTATCCGACGCCGCGGACTGTTTCGATCTTCTCTCCGCTTTTGCCAAGTTTTTGTCTGAGTGTTCTTACATGTACATCGACAGTTCTTGTCTCACCGTCGAAATCGTATCCCCAGATGTCTTCCAGCAGACAGTCTCGTGTCATGACAATGTTCGGGTTCTTCATAAGGCGCTTCAAAAGTTCATACTCTTTGAGCGTCAATGTCACAACTTCTCCATCTGCAATTACTTCATGTTTTTTCGTATTCATCTCAATGTCACCAAGAACAATGACATCCTGTGGATCCTGTGTATCTTTCTGTGTTCTTCGAAGGACTGCTTTGATCCTGGATACAAGCTCCATCATTCCAAATGGTTTGGTCACGTAATCGTCTGCCCCGGCATCCAGTGCTTTTACTTTATCGTATTCTGCACCTTTTGCTGTCAACATAATGACCGGAATATCACGGTTCTTCGGTGACGCTTTTAATTTGCTTAAAAGCTCCAGCCCATCCATTCCCGGAAGCATAATATCTAATAAGATCAATTCCGGTGTCTCCAGTGCCAGCGCTTCTAAAAATTCCTTTCCATCCTCAAAACCACGCGCTTTAAAGCCCGTGGTCTCAAGTGTATATATGACTAATTCTCGAATGTTACTATCGTCTTCTACACAAAATATCATACTTTGCTCTCCTTGTGGATTCCTGTAATTGAAAATTCTACCCACTCTGCAATATTGGTCGCATGATCTGCAATTCTCTCCAGGTATTTTGCGACCATGATCAGATCAATGGCTTCCTTTCCACCTTCTCCGCTATTCTTGGAAATGTAATCGATCAGCTGTTTTTTATTTTCCTCGAACATCTCATCTACAACATCATCGTATTCGATAACAGCACGTGACAACTCCAGGTCTTTTTCCACATAAGCATTCACACTGTCCCGAACCATTTTTGCTGCTGCTTCAGACATCTTCACAATAACCGGAATATCTGCTGCCTCAGCCTTCTTTTCAGAAATAATAATCTCCGCAATATCAGATGCCTGATCTCCGATTCGTTCCATGTCTGTGATCATCTTAAGTGCCGCTGAAATCTGGCGAAGATCTCTTGCTACCGGCTGCTGCTGTAACAGAAGCTTCAGACAAAGACGTTCGATGTCTTTTTCTAACTGGTCAATCTCTTCATCTGCCTCCTGGACAGATTTCGCCTCATCAATCTTACCATCTTCCAAAGCCTTCGTTGCTCTGGTAATTGCAATCTCACACATCTCTCCCATATGGGTCAGCTGGCTGTTGAGACGTTCCAGCTGCATATCAAACTTATTACGCATATCTTAACCGAACCTCCCTGTAATATAGTCTTCTGTACGCTTGTCAGAAGGAATAGAGAATAATTTTTCTGTATCATTATACTCGATCACTTCGCCCAACAGGAAGAATGCAGTATTGTCAGATACACGGACAGCCTGCTGCATATTGTGAGTTACCATGACAATAGTATAATCTTTTTTCAGTTCCATCGCAAGGTCTTCAATCTTAGATGTTGAAATCGGATCCAGTGCAGAAGTTGGTTCGTCCATCAATATGACTTCCGGCTCTACCGCAAGTGTTCTTGCGATACAAAGTCTCTGCTGCTGTCCACCGGAAAGTCCAAGCGCACTTTTATGAAGCCTGTCTTTTAATTCATCCCAGATAGCTGCCTGTCTTAAGCTTCGCTCCACAATCTCATCCAACTGCGATTTTTTCTTGATTCCGGCAATTCTTGGGCCATATGCCACATTGTCGTATACGCTCTTCGGAAAAGGATTTGGCTGCTGAAATACCATTCCGACACGGTAACGCAGAGTAATTTCATCCATATCCTTATAAATATCTGTGCCATCAAGCAGCACCTTTCCATCGATCTTACAATTCTCTACCAAGTCATTCATGCGGTTCAAAGTCTTTAAAAATGTAGACTTTCCACATCCGGACGGCCCGATAAAAGCAGTAATCTTATTTGCTTCAATCTGCATATTTACATCTTTTAATGCATGAAAATCACCATAATGCAGATTCAGATTACTGATATCAAATTTATATTTTTTTGATTGATCTGCCATAATTTTTTTATCCTTTCTACACACTTTCACCTGACGTCTTTTTATTAATATGTCGGCTCAAGGCATTTGCCCCGATACTAAATAACAGAACGAGGATCATCAAAACTGCCGCTGACAGATTGGCAAGATTCGGATCTTGTCCATTGATCTGTAAGCCCCAAATCTGTAATGATAACGTCTCTGCCGGACGGAATATATTTAACGGACAGGTCGGTGCTGCCAGGTTCCAATTACCCCAACGGATATCTGTTCCGGAACCAGTTGTATAAAGAAGCGCTGCCGCCTCACCAAATCCTCTTCCTGCTGCCAGTATCACACCCGTCATAATTCGTGGAATACAGGCCGGAAGAAGTACGTGATAGATGGATTGCCACCTCGTTGCACCAAGTCCCAGACTTGCCTGAAGATAATCATCTGGCAGTCCATTGATCGCATCCTCTGTCGTCGTTGTAATAACTGGAATTGCCAGTATGGAAATGGAAAGTGCTCCGGCAAGAAGACTTTTTCCAAGTCCGAAAAACACAAGGAATACCAGATATCCAAACAAACCGACTACGATAGATGGTAATGAGGAAAGTGTCTCGATGCAGATGCGAAGAAACTTGGTCAAAAATCCTTTTTTTGCATACATAGACAGATAAATTCCTGCAGTTACTCCAAGCGGTACGGAAAATACCAGTGATATGAATACAAGATAAATCGTATTGAATAACTGGTTTCCAATACTTCCTTTTCTCAGAAAGCGGAACATTTCCGGAGTCGCACCGCTGAATCCTTTTATAATCACATAAGATGCAAATGAAATCAAAAGTGCAAAAAAGAAAACTGCGATCAGATAGAATACGCCTGTCATTACGCTATTGGTTCCACGCGCACGTTTTATTCTGTTCATCTTCTCGTCTCCTCCTTACTCTTTGTCTTTCTTCGGTCTGGAGAAATAATGAATCAGCAGAATAAATATAAGAGACAATACAAATAACAGTAATGCCATTGTCCAAAGTGCTGTCTTCATCTCTCCACCTTCTGTCGCATTTCCCATCTGTGCCGCAATCTCCGTTGTCAGACTCTTTGTCGTAGAGAAAATGCCAGTTGGAAGTGCTGTCGTCTGTCCGATAACCATTGCAACTGCAAGCGCCTCACCAAATGCCCTTGCAAGTCCAAGGATAATACCAGAAAGAATTCCTGAGCCTGCTGCAGGAAGTACAACTTTATAGATTGACTGCCATCTGGTCGATCCAAGTCCGTAAGCTGCCATACGATAGTCTTTCGGAACAGAACTTATAGAATCTGCTGCCACATTGCTGATTGTTGGAAATATCATAAGTGCGAGTACGATTCCCGCTGCCAGTATAGAATGTCCGACCTGCAGTCCAAATATTTTTTTAATTGCCGGAATCAACACTGTCAATCCGACCCATCCGTATACAACCGATGGAATACCTGCAAATATTTCTACAATCGGACGATAAAACTTTTCACCGAATTTCGGTGAAATTTCAATCATAAAGATTGCTGATCCCAGTGCAAATGGTGTTGCGATCAAAAGTGCAAGTCCGCATGTACAAAGAGAACCTACGATAAAGATCAATGCTCCGACCGTACCACCGCCTTCGGCATTATCTGCCGGTCCCCAATCTGCTGAGAACAGAAAGTCTGAAAGGGAATGGTGGAATATGGTAAATGTGCCAGAACCTTTATATACAAGGAATGCTCCGATACAGATTGTGATTACGATAACCAGAAGGCCTCCGGCTGTCATAAGTCCTCTCCAGGCATATTCTTTTGCAAACATACTTTGTTTTTTATTCATATCATTCACCTGATTTTCATAAGAAATGGCATGACAGACATTGCTATATTTTCGTCTGCCCTGCCACTTCTCGTTTTTCCTGATTAGTGCTCTGTCTTTGTCATCTTAGAAGAAACGCCATATCCAAGTTTCTCCATCTGGCTTCCATATTTGTCACCTGTGATGTAATCAAGGAATGCACTTACAACTTCGTTTGGCTCACCTTTTGTATACATATGCTCAAATGTCCATACTGGGTACTCTCCACTGTATGTGTTCTCAAGTGTAGGCTCTACTCCGTCAATTGCAACTGTCTCAACTCCTGCATCACCAGTCAGATAAGAAAGAGCAACATAACCAATTGCACCCTTTGTATCTTTTACATTTGTAAGAAGTACTCCTGAATCGTCTGTCTCCATAGATGCATTGGAAGCTTCTTCATTTCCGTCTAATGCATATTTCTGGAAAGTAGCTCTTGTTCCTGAAGATCCTGGTCTTGTTACGAGTACGATGTCCTCATCTGGTCCACCAACTTCTTTCCAGTTTGTTGTCTTTCCTGTGAAAATGCTGATGAGCTGATCTTTTGTAAGACTCTTAACTCCTGCCTTTGCAACATCCTCATTTACGATTGGTGCCATTGTAATAACACATACCTGATGATCTACAAGTTCTTTTGCTTTATCTGCATCCAACTTATCCTCAGCGGCTACATCAGAGTTTCCGATATCAACTGTTCCTTCGGATACCTGCTTCAGTCCTTCTCCTGATCCTCCTGCATCAATTGTGATAGATACGTCCGGGTTCTCATTTAAGAATGAATCTGCTGCATCATCTGCCAGCGGTTTTAATGCTGAAGAACCAGCTGCTGTAATTGTTCCGCTTAAGCTTTCTGTCTTTGTATCACTTCCTGTTGAATCAGATCCTGCATCTGATTTTGATCCGCCACATCCTGTTGCCATTCCTGCAACCATTGCTGTTACTGCCATCATTGCAATAAACTTTTTCAATTTCATTTTCGTAATCTCCTTTTGTCTTGTACAATAATTCTTTTTTTATTATTTACCTCGTCGACAGTTATTATCATAAAAGGAGAATGTAAAATCAAAAACGGCGGGATTGTAAAATGTTTGTAAAGTAGTCGGGAATGTGTTTATAAATAAAAAAAGTCACAAACACAAGGTATTTCCGATATCAGTTGCGCCGCTTATCTCAGTATGATTATGTAAACTCGCCTGAGAAACGGCTCAGACAATACATAATCATACTGGCTATGCTCACTGATATTTCGGAAATCTCCTTGATTGTTTGGGACTTTTTTATTTATACACTTCATTTATCGCTCTTTTCAAAGCATTTTATTAATAAATAGTAAGTGCGAAAAACGTGCCAGTATGAACTAGCACGTTTTTTATGTCTCATCTTCATTGCACAGTAGTCAGATTGATGCATGCTCTCTTATATTACACTACGACTTCTACTGCTTTTCAAAGCATTTTATGATATTCCCATTCTATCAAGACATTACTTATTCTTTTAGAAATATTATATTGATAAAATATATTTATTTTGTTAAAATATTTTTAGGTGCTACTACACGTTGACGTGTTGATGGCGGTTCGCTTTGCGTGGCATGATTCCAAGACGCAAAAATAACCGCCCACACCCTGACAAGTTAAGCGGTTATTTTTTTAATTAATAAATCAGGCGAACCGTCATCAGTAGCACCTTTTCTAATATTATATTAACAGTCTGCTTATTCTATGTCAAACATTTTATTAATATATTACTTTCGACTATACTATAGTAGACATATTTCTTTTCTCACTGGCATTAATTTTCCACCTTGAGTTATCAACTTTCAAACTATATCCACAATAGGAACAGCAGCCTTTCTCATCCGGAACATAATTGGCGCCACAGCTTGGGCATTCTTTTTCTATTACAATGTCCTGTCCTTTTGATTTTAATCGATTTGGATGTAGTGCTCTTGAAAGCGTCCAATTTTCTTTTTCGTTTTTCACGACAATATGCTGATCATTTTCCAAAATAGTCCTGCGCAGTTTTGCACTCACTGAAATTGTCGTTGTATCTTCTGTATTTTCTACGCTTTTTATCTTTATATCGTCAACAATATATGTAAGTAGTTCCGGTGTGAGTACGGATTTATACAATGCTTCATTGATGTTACTTGCCAGCCAGCTTTCGTCATATCGGACAATCTGTTCTTTCAACTTTTCCTCTTTCTCTAATTTCGGAGTTATGAAAGAGAGCATTTCAAAAGCTACTAAAATGGTCAATACAAATGCAAGACCAAATGCAAGATACATATTTGAGATGAAGCGTATACATGGAACTGCCGGTAAAAATAGTGCCAGGATCAGTCCTCCTGTGTATAACAGATTCCTTACATTCGGATCCGGAAGGTGATAGATTCGAAAATCTTCTGTCTGCCAATCGTAAAATTGGCTCTGTATAAAGGCGCCACAATAAGGACAATTCGTTTCGTTTCCTTTCAAATTTAACTGTGCACCACAGCTTGGGCAGGTCATCTGTGAATATTCACTGTAAAATGTCTGTTCCTTTTTTCTGTCCTTATCTGCCTTATCTGTATGTCGAATGTGACGTGACTGACGAAGTAATATCGCACCGTAAGGATAGATTGTTTCATGAAGTACTTTTTTCTTATCTTTGCTTAGATATTTGTCCGAAACAGACGCTTCTACGATAACTTCTCTCCATTCACGTCCGGCATCGCTCCAATGTCTGAAATCTTTCTTTTTTTCATTCTTCTCCGACAATTTTAAATTTGTAAAATGAAATTGTCTTGCCAGACCTCTTTTTTTCAGTTGCTTTGTCTCGTGCTCTATCTTATCCTGAAAAGTACGATCCATTCGAATTCTGCTATTTTGCAAACTGCCGCCTTGCATAAATGCCAGCAGACCTTCCAGTTCATCGGATATTTTTTTTGGTATTCCCTTATCTTTTAAAGTTGCTGTCTCTGGTTTTGCTAATTTTCTTTTTACAACCGGATACCAGTAATTCGGCAATAGATGCTCGAATTTCCATTCAAATGCATTACTTGCAATTTTTACGCCCAGTATAACCGCCCATGCAAGTGCGATTTCAACTGCCCCAGCCCATATCATTGACATAGAATCACCTCTTTATTACAAACATCAGTACACCGCCAAGCATAAAGATCAACGAAATCGCAATACTAAAAATCTTCAATCCAATCCCTGCGGCACCACCTTCTTTTATTGCAGTTTCCATATCCATTTCACCTTTCATCAAATATTCCGTCTTTCCAGGTGCCGGTCATTCGGATCATATGGATAAAATCCTCGGAAAGCGTGTATCCGCCAACCATTCCTTCTCCTATATATTCCTCCGAAGCCCCCTCTTGATTCCACACTAACTTTTCCTTCCAACCATCCTCATCATTTTGTTTTCTTTCATACTCCGTCCTCTCTTTCTTGCGTGAAATACGAATACTGTCTAAGGTAAGCCCCATTTCATCATCATACGCCGGTTCAACGAGCTTAAAAGGCGCCGATACGATAACGGCTTTTCCATCATTTGCCGGATCTACCGTATCTGTCGTGACATAGACGGCTTCACTTAAAAGCTTCTTTGCCTTTGGATCATCCACAAAAATCATTTTTATTGAAGCAATCATCAAAAAAAATCCAATACATATAAATAAAATTCCACCTAATATTCTTTTTACCATGACCCTTTTCTCCTCTCCTATATGATTTACCTGCCATGAATCTTTTTTCTTGTGATAAGCCAAGTATTGTTTTTTTCATTGTATCATGAAGAACTACTCCCACAAAAGCAAAATCCACCTTCAAAAATACACAGATTTTTGCCTCAAATTTCGTCAATCATTTTCCTGAAAATTAGATCTTTCTATCCTTGTGGATGCCTTACAAACCTGTTATACTATTTCAACTAAAAAAGACAAATCATCCATTCAAGAATGCCGAGGCATTCTTGCTGCGAGGTGCGCGTCATGCAATTGCATGACATACTTCTACTGCGCATCTCTGCAATCCTGCCGGAGGCTATATCAGCTGGGGGATTGACTCCCAGCTGATATTTTAAAAGGAGGTTGCCTTATGAAAAGAAAATATTTATTACTCTTAACAGTATGTTGTTCCTGCCTGTTGGCTGCATTTATATGCTCCGGCTGCAATAACCGTGACTCGTCTCAAAAGCATACCGACGTCAAGAATCATACATCTGCAAAAGAAACGGTCAAACCTTATTCAGACTTCAAGTATGCGGATCATTTCAACCGTTCCAACCTTTCCCTGACTGACCGTTCTATGGATTCTATCGATATCGATACCTTTAAATCTACCTTTAATGAATTTTATACCGCTCTTGACAGTGACGGTAATGAAGAACGGATTCTCGGTCTCTATGATCAGTTATGTGAACAACTGAACATGCTTTTGACTGATGCGACTTTAGCGCAATATGCATATTATCTGGATACCGAAAGTCAGGAAAAAGCGGAGCGTTATCATAGCAAAGAATCTGCCTATACTGATAGTTTTGAAAAAACCTCCAGTCTGTTTCAGCGTGCCTTATCTTCCCAATACAGCGATGTCTTTCGTTCTTACATTGGAGAAGATAAAGCCTCCCGGATAGAAAATTCACTGATCTATTCTGATGAAGCAATTGCACTGAAGCAACAAAAAAACGAATTAATCCAACATTATGAGGCTCTGATCACACAGGGCGCCAAAGAACAAGAACTCAAACAGCTCTACATTGACCTTGTAAATACGAACAATGCTTTTGCCCGGTCTTTCGGTTATGCCAATTACCCTGATTTTGTCTATGCCGTTGAATATGGTCGTGATTACACAATGACCGATCTAAAGAAAATCGAAAATGAAGTGAAAGATAATTTCATACCTGTATTTCACGAATATGTATCTTCCGTCACTGAGGATGATTCTATTTATGTTGTATATGACGAAAACCATGACCGTGGAGAGGAAAAAATCCACCGGCTTCGCAAATGTATTCAAAAAGTCTGTCCTGCACTGGAGGAATCCTTGATTCATTTGCAAAAAAATACTTTGTATGATGTCGAGGCGTCTTCTCTGAAATATCCGGCCTTGAGTTTTTCTGCACCCCTGCCTGCCTACAATGATGCTTATATTTACAGTTCTCCATATGAGACCGTCTCCGATTATTCAACCCTCCTGCATGAATTCGGGCACTACAATTATTATTACCACAATCCTGCTCATCCATTTGATTCTCGCGATATAACCGATGTCTCAGAGATCATGTCGCAAGGATTAGAATTAATCTGCTATGATTATTATGATACCTATTATCCGGAATGTGGCGATGCCCTGGCTTCCTTTGTTATTTTTGATATGATGGCTTCTGTTGCAGATGGATTTACAATAAATGCAGCGGAATATCGTTCCTATACGACTCCGGATCTGGATATTAAAAAACTGGATCAGATTTGGGAAAATGTCAGTGATGAATATAACAATTTCATCAGCGATGACACATCCTGGACTTATATAGATCATGTTTTTGAAGAGCCATTTTATTATATAGGTTATGCCACCTCTGCCCTCGCTTCTTTCGAACTGTTTTTAGAATCGCGGGTTGATTTTCATTCCGGTGTTGCCAAATATATGACTCTCACCACAGTTCCTGCCGGGACAAAATATCAGGAAGCACTCACAATTGCAGGGCTGAACAATATTTTTGAACCTGGTACTATCGCAAAAATATCTGAAGATCTTAGCAAGGAATTTGATTTGAAGAAATAATACGTTTCATCAAATTTTTCTGCCGGAGGCTTTTTGTATAACAGAAAATGTAATTTCCTGTTATACAAAAAATGGATGCCTCCTGTAAATTACAGGAAAGCATCCATGCCAAAATTGTTTTATTGTTTGATTCTTGATACGACTTTAATATCTGCGAATGATGTAAGCTGCCACTTATCGCCCTGATTTTCTACATTATACTTACATTCCTGGGTCATAAGTTGTAATGGTTTTCCTTTTACTTGTACATAGTAAGTTTCTCTTGTGGATATGACGCAGTTATTGGTGTCTGCATATGATACGTCTGTCAGTTCATAGGAATCCAATCGTTCTGTAATATCACGCAGAACATATTTTTCTTGTTCTGTGTATATCGGGCTTCCATTTTTCAAATATCCGGATATCAGAGAAAAATCGGATTTATTCATGGCGCTGTCGAAGTTCTTCAGATAGCCTTCTACTGCTGCCTGAGGACCGTCTGTATATATATCCCTACTCTGGGCACTCATAAGAACGTTCGGAGTGTATGTGTATTCACATTCTCCGCCATAATCGATACTGTGGTATCCGGCTTGAATATTTGCGGTATCCCCGACAGTTGCACCTGTATTATCTTCAAATTCCACCAGATAGAGCTGTTTTTCCATCTGATAGATTTCTTCGTATATCTTATCCATGGAAGTTACATCGCTGACGTTATAATACATACCTCCAGTCTGAGTTGCAATATCATTTACATCGGCATAATCAATGGAACCGATTCCAATAATAAATACCGGTACATGATAGCGATTTGCAACATTTACCACATCTTCTTTTGTACAGTTACTGTAATTGTCATTTCCATCAGTAAATGCAATCACACATCTTGCACCGTTCTGTGCTGCTACACGTTCAACAGCTGTGTAAAGTGCATCGTAAAGACTTGTCATATCACCTGTAACAAGATTATGGATATCATTGTTCAATGTTGCAGCATCATCACTAAATTCCTGTTCCAGACATACTCCGGTTGAAAATGATGTCAATTCCACGAGATCTCCTGCGTCAAACTGCACGCTTCCGACAAAATCCGACATTACCTGTTTTGCCTCGTTTAGCGGTGAACCATCCATACTTCCACTGACATCAGCTACCATATCTACTTTCAATGCTTCTTTTTCGTTCAACTGGTTCGCTGATTTCACGACCTGTTTTACATACTTTGCATTTGCATCCTGCTTATTGATATAGAAAAATGCATCATCCAGATTTTCAATTACATTTCCGGTTGTCTTATCTTTGATACTCATATATAGTTTTACAGTTGGAAATTCACTGGCATCAATCTGCTGGATGGATACGACTGCTTGATTCTTTGGCTCTATGTACTGGTACACGATCTGATCCATCTTGGAAAATGCTTCCTTAATAGCTTTGTAATCTTTTTTTCCTTTTCCAGTCAAATCCTGAATCTCTTTCAGATTCTTTTTATATCCGGAGACAACATCGTCCCCGGCATCTTTAAGATCCAGTCCCTCATACATCTTTACCCGGTCTTCTACATAGCTATCATCTGCTTTTTTCAAATCCTTCAGTGTTTCTTTTGCAATCTCGACTGCATTTATAAGTGACTCTGGATTTTTCTGCTCAATCGCATCGCTACAGTCATGAAGTGCGTTTTCATATTCTTTGTAACTATCCTCATCTAACGCATACTGCTCTTTTTCTTTATTCATGGATTTGTACTCATCCACTGCTGTGTTGTACTCATCCAAATAATTTACAACCTTTTTCAGCTTATGAAGATCATTTCTTTTATCAGAAATGCTGAATATTCCAAAATCATCCCATTCATCCACAATTTCGTTCATTTCTTCCGTGTACTGCGGGATTCCAGCCTTTTTTATTTTCACAGCCAGCTTATCTTTCTGCAGATTAAGGCCGACCGTTCCGTATAAAATTCCGCCTACAATCAAAATAATTGCCAGCACCGCAATCAGAACAAGGGGTAATTTACTTTTTTTTCTGGATTTCTTACTTTTTTCCGGCTGTTCATGAACCGTATCAGTCTGATTTTCCGGTATTTCTACCCGGTTTCCACAGCTTGGGCAAAATTTCACTCCATCTTCCAGTTTCTTTCCACATTTTTCGCAAAACATTTTTGTCTCTTCCTTTTTCAGTTCATATTTTACCAAGTCCAAAGATCTAAATCATACAATTTCCATGTTCCACCATCATCAATGTAATACAATGTATGTTCTGCATCTTCTGTCTCTGTCTCTCTCTCCTTGTCTCCATCATAGTAGACATAATTCTTTTCCCACTGAGCGTCACCTTTGATCGTCACCTCAATCAGTTGTTTCTGATCTCTTGTGATCATCTGTGCCTGAGCCTCACAATTCGTTATTGTATAGTTCAGAAACTCCCAGCTGTTATTTCCATTTTCAAAATAATCGTCCCTCGCACTCTCATATTTTCTGATTGCAGAATCTTTTTCATCCGCATACATATTATTCAAAATATCGAGATCACTGAAACGTTTGTTTGCGGCAGCTCCCTGGAAAATGTTGTTCAGATCTTTTACTGCCTGATCTGCCATCTGTTCCACCGTAGCCTTACTATATCCGGCTGTCATAACAGTAGGTTCATCGTATGACTCAAGTACAGCACTTGTAGTCTCAATGTCAGAACCGCTGATTTCTACATAATGACTTGTTCCAAATATCTTCTTAATGGTATAAGTATCCATTCCTTCAATCTCATCCTGGGATTTCAGTTTTGAATCTGGTGTAATTCCATCAATTTTAATCTCTGCACCTTTCGGAACCGCTACAGAAAAGTTTTTTGAAAGAAATGTATCCGCTTCATCAACTTTCCATGTAAGACCTCTTCTTTTTACCTTTACATCGATTCTCTGGACGCCATTATCGCCTTCGTATTTTACACGATATGTATTGCTTGTCTTTTTGCGGATCTTCTGAACTTCCAGATCCTCATCCCATTTTATTCCGTTGATAGTCTGGGAAGTAACAAATGCCTGCTTTGACATAAAGTCTCCGGAAGCATTAAGATAAAGTGTATCATAAACTTGATTCCAGTTTCCGTCACCCATCCCTTCCACATAACGCTCTACCACACTTTTGACGCTGAATTTTGCCTGGAAGACCATAATGAATATTAACAGACTGATCATTGCGATTGGTATCTCTATCAGAAGCATCTTATTTATCTTCCCAAACGGCACGCTTTTCTTTGTTGTTTTTTCTCCTGTTTTTTCATAAGAGGTTTCCTTTGGATTTATACTTCCCGGCATTCCTGTAAGTTTCGTTCCGCAGTTCTCACAGAAAGCCGCACCCTCTACATTCTTATATCCACATTCTGGACAAAACATTTCTCATCCCCCCTGTTACTCATACTTCTTGATGATTTCGATGTTGGCACGTTCCACATCATTCAATCTGGAATCTAAATTTGCATCGAACTCGTCCGGACTAATGGTTCCGTTATACCAGCTTTTGCTATCAAAATACTGCTGCAGTGTCTGGTCGTTGAAACGTCTTCCATGTCTAGCAAGAATTTCATTTCTTCCAATTCTGAGCTGGTCTTTTGATATTCCGGACACCTCTGCATCTGTTAGAAGTACTGAGGAGCTATTCGGAAAAATGTAATCTTCCGTGTTCTGTACTGTCTGGGAATCCTCTGTTGTCTGTGAATCCTGCATTTCGCTCTTCTCATCTGCACTTCCAGTCCCACCAGCATTCACAACAATATCTTTGTCGATTGCAATCGTCTGAACTTCCCCCTCATCTGAAAGCTCTGCTGCCTCTCTTGCAGCTTTAATATCTTTCTTTGGAACAGCAGTCTCAACTTTCTTTCCTCCACCGCCAAATATTCCTATTACAATGCTTCCTACAAGTAATACTACAATTATGACCGTCAGTAACACTACTGGCAATTTGTTTTCCTTTGTCTGTTCCTGCATAACTTTTGTTCCCGTCTTTCTTTTCATTATTTTATAATCCGGAGACAATCACCCATTTTCCATCTACTTTGACCACTACAAGTGTAATATCCTGTGTATCTTTTTCTCCGTCTTGTTTTAATGTTGCCTCTGCTTCCAGAATATATCCCGCCTTTGCATCTTCAGCAATGCTGTCCAGAACATAATAATCATCAATCAGAGTTTCTTCCAGATCTTTTTTTGCAATTTTTTCTTTATCGGTAACTTTAATCGTAATTTTATAATCACTGTCCAAATCAAACATATAATCTACAATATCATCCGTCATCCATTCTGCATACTCATCCGGCACTGCTTTTTTCATCAGATCAATATCCTGCTTATTGAATGCTTTTTCCATGTATTTGACAGGTTTTAAATATGCCGGTGACAGAACGGCTTTGATTCCGAAAATTACAAGCAAAATTACAAGAATCGCTGCCGGGATTGCAAGCAGCCATAAATTTTTATTTTTCTTCACTGGTGCAGCAGATCCTGCCATCTGCTGATACTGCATATCCTGGGCAGTAAATCCCTGCTGCTGTGAAAACACTCCTTGCCTCTCTTCATTAGTTCCTGCTGTTGCCGCACTCTGTGCGCTCTGTACCTGCTTTACCGGGTTTCCACACACAGAACAGAACCTTGCTCCTTCTTTCAGCTCATTGCCACATTTTGAACAAAATTTTGCCATAGCTGTTCCTCCTTACTCTCTTCCTTATCTTCTTTTTCAAGAATGCCTCCGACAGTCTCTTTTAACCGAATTTCAGCTTCTTTAGAACTCCTCTAAACTCTTGCTCCACATGATGTACAGAATAACGCATCTTCTTCTAATGGTGCTCCACATTTTGCACAGCATGCCGGATTTTTTTCTGTTACCGGCTCTTGCGTATCGTCTACTTCAGTCACTGTTTCCTCTGAGACTTCAGTCACTGTTTCCTCTGAGTCAACTTCCTTTGAGTCAACTTTCTCGGATTCAGATTCCTCTGGCATAGCCTCTGCTACTGTCGTTTCAACTACCTCGTCTGCTTCCGGCACTGTATAAGTCATTGGATGCGCCGGCTGTGTATTTAATCGATTTCCACACTCCGTACAGAATAGGGCTTCCGCATCATTCAAAGCTCCACATTTGTCACAACATTTTCCAGGTGCTGACTGTGCCGGTGCAACCGGAGTCTGATTCAGTGGAGCTCCACAACTGATGCAGAATTTTGCACCTGCATTGTTACCAAATCCACACTGAGGACATTTGTTTGTAGCTGCCAGATTATCCAACTCCTGCTGATATGCAGCATTTTCTGATTTCAGACGATTAATCTCTGCAAATAACTCCTGATATTCTGTTCCCTCTTCCTGTCCGTGTGCTTCATAATATTTCAGACCAACCTGGTAAAGCAATTTATCTACCATCTTATCATTGTTCTTGATCAAATTTCCTAATCTGACATTCTCCGTTGCATTCTTCGCCTTCTGAGAAACTTCCTGTCCTGCTGTTGTAAGTGAATCTTTCATTCTGTCAAAAAAAGCCATAATTATATTTCCTCCTTGGTGTCAATATTGTTCTTTTCTACTGCCTCTTTCTATGTCTAATAGGCATTTTTATCTGTGATAACTTTGTTGTTTCTACTATACCACATTTTCACATACGCAAAAAGAGACAGGATGGATTTCTTTCCACTCTGTCTCTTTATATCTTTTTTATAATCTCTTATAATACTTTTGATAAAAATTCTTTTAATCGTGCATCTTTCGGATTTTCAAAGAACTCTTTCGGAGCCGCTTCTTCTTTGATAACTCCCTCGTCGATAAATACAACTCTGGAAGCCACCTCTTTTGCAAATCCCATCTCATGTGTTACAACTACCATGGTCATTCCTTCGCTTGCAAGCTGCTTCATCAGTTCCAGTACTTCACCTACCATCTCCGGGTCAAGTGCTGATGTCGGCTCATCAAAAAGAATGACATCCGGATCCATAGCAAGTGCGCGGACAATTGCAATACGCTGTTTCTGTCCACCTGATAACGTCGACGGATATACATCTGCCTTATCTTCCAGACCAATTCTCTTAAGAAGTGACATTGCCTTTTCCTTCTCTTCTTTCTTGATCTGCTCTTTTGTCAGGCCTTCAAGTGATGCATCTGCCCCACCTTTTCCGAATAATTTCTTTCTCTTCGCTTTCTTAAGATCCTGGCATCTTGTGTAAACCGGTGCAAGCATAATATTCTCAATGACTGTCTTGTTATTGAACAAATTAAAATGCTGAAATACCATTCCCATGTTACGGCGGTGGATATTGATATCAACTTTCATATCCGCAATGTCTACACCGTTAAAAATAATCTGTCCGGACGTCGGATCTTCCATACAGTTCAGACATCTTAGGAATGTACTCTTACCGGAACCAGACGGTCCGATAATTGCTACGATGTCCCCTTTATTGATGGTTATATCGATGCCTTTTAACACTTCGACATCACCGAAGCTTTTTTTCAGATTAATTACGTCTATCACTCTTCTTCAGGCTCCTTTCCATCAATTTTATCAGTAAGGAAATAATCAATACCAGTGCAATATAAATCAGTGCCATTACCAAGTACGGAACCATGAATTCATAGCTATTCGTTCCAATGTAATTAAATGCAACATAAAGATCTGCTGCTCCGACAAAGCTGACTACTGATGTCTCCTTGATCAGGGAAATAAACTCATTTCCAAGAGTCGGGAGAATATTCTTTACTGCCTGTGGGATAACGATCTTCATCATACTTGTCCCAAAGCTTAAACCAACTGCTCGTCCTGCTTCCATCTGTCCAGAATCCACAGACTGAATTCCACTTCGCATAATCTCTGATATATACGCACCACTGTTGAGTCCGAATACAAGCATGGCTACCTGTACTCCTGTAATTTTCAGTCCGATGATCGGAAGAAGTACATAATAAAATACCAACAACTGAACTACCATAGGTGTTCCACGAAACAGTGCTACATAAAAGCTGCAGATGCCATTCAATACTTTTGGCAATGTTTTATACTTTGGAAGTACACGCACTGTTGCAATCAAAGTTCCAACAATGATACCAATGATTAAACCTGTCACTGCAATTAACAGTGTATTCTGCAGACCCTGAATTACTTTTGCATAACCATTCTGTTCCACAAAAATCTCTATAAACTTGTTTACTTTCTGATCAAAATTACCCATAATCTCTCTCTTCTTCTAATCCATCACTTGAGAATTACTGCATCTCGTTGATAGATTCTGTAATAGCTGATGCAGGTGCTGCATCGATGATTACATATGTGATGTTTCCATTGAGCATATCCTGAACTGCAAGGGAACCACTCTTATATGTTACACACTCTGCAGGAAGTCCAGGGAAATCCCAGTCCTCGCTTCCTTCTACATAATACTGACCTGTTGTTCCGGCCTGAACACCAATCTTGTCAGATTTCTCTGTCTTAGCCAGAAGTGCTGCTACATCGTCTGCGCTCTTGCAGTCATCAAATGCAGTGTTGTCGCTTGGTACAATCAGTCTCTGTGATGCTGAATAGTAAGAATCTGTAAATGTTACATACTCTTCTCTCTCTTCATTGATTGTAAGACCTGCCATAGCAATATCACATTTCTGCTGGCTTACAGACAGACATACTGCATCGAAATCCATGTTCTCAATTACAAGCTCTTTTCCAAGCTCATCAGCAAGAAGCTTAGCGATCTCCATATCGATTCCGTAGTAGCTGTCTCCCTTTGTATACTCAAATGGTTCAAATGCTGCATTTGTAGCAACTACAAGCTGATCTTTGGAGCTGTCGAGTTTTGCAGATTCAACTGCCTCTGGCTCTCCGCTTCCAAAATATTTGTCACAGATTTTATCTAATGTTCCGTCACCTTTAATTTTCTCAATAAATGCATTTGTCTTCTCAAGAAGCTCTGGCTGAGTCTTATCTACTCCGAATGCATACTCTTCATTTGTAAGGTCAATATCGATAACCTTTGCTGTTTTTGATGATGAACCGCCCTTGGAGCTGTCCTTTTTGTCTCCTGATCCGCCACATGCTACTAATGAAAGCGCACATGCTGCAACCAAAAGTACGCTGGTTAATTTTTTCATTTTCATAACCCTGTCCTCCTAAAATTTTATTCTGCATGATTATACATATTTATTGCATAATACATATTTTAACACGTTTCAGCTAAAACTCAAGTCCATTTTTATCCAAGCAGCATCTTAAATAGTGCTACCAGAATAATCAGTGCACCTAATATAATTCGATAATATCCAAATACTTTGAAATCATTCTTCTTGATATAGTTCATCAGGAACTTAATCGCAATAACAGACATTCCAAAAGAAACTACACAGCCAAGCATCAGGAATCCGAATTCTGCTGCTGTAAAGTGGAATCCGAATTTGATAAGCTTCAGTGCACTTGCTCCGAACATGACCGGAATTGCCAGGAAAAATGTGAACTCAGCTGCCACTTCTCTGGATACTCCGATGATCAGCGCGCCGACAATTGTTGCACCTGATCTTGAAGTTCCTGGTATCAGGGCCAGCATCTGGAAAGCACCGATCCACAACAGCATCTTAATATCCAGTTCAGAGATTCTGCGGACAGCCGGTTTTCTTCCTTCATTACGGTTTTCTACTATAATAAATAGTACACCATATACAATCAGCATCACAGCTACCGGAAGCGGCTTATAAAAAATCTTATCCAGAATATCATCGAAAAGCAATCCCACTACAGCGGCCGGTACACAGGCAATCAATACTTTGATCCACATCTGCCAGGTCAAAAGCTTCTGTTTTTGAGTCTTCTTTGGTGAAAACGGATTCAACTTATGAAAATACAGAACAACGACCGCCATAATAGCACCAAGCTGGATGACTACGTTGAACATCTCCATAAAAGCATCACTGAGTCCCGGTTTTAAAACATTCCCCACCAGAATCAGATGTCCTGTACTGCTGACCGGAAGCCACTCCGTGATTCCTTCCACGATTCCGAGCAAAATGACTTTCAATACGTCTAACATTAGTTACCCTCCTATTCAGTTTTTAATATGTATTTTTCTATGAATCTTGCCACGCCTTCTTCATCATTGGAATCTGTCAATCTGTCTGCTGCTGCCTTCACTTCCGGCATTCCATTCGCCATGGCAACTCCCATTCCGACTGTCTTAAGCATCATCGTATCATTGGATCCATCACCAAATGCCGCAATTTTCTCCCGACTGATCCCGAATATCTCGCCCAGTTTCAAAAGAGCCATCCCTTTATGGACACCTTCTGCATTGACCTCAATATTATTCTCCAATGCTCCGGTTGCTTCCACTCCTGTCACTTTACGGATACGCTTCCATGCTTCTTCCTTGTCAGTCTGGTATCGGAACAAAGCCTGTACTTTATCTGTCCCTCGATTCTCTGTCTCAAACTTCTCTTCTACACTTTCAACAGGGACACGAGTATTAAGAATATATTCGCCCATGGCCTTCGTCATGACATAGTCCTGAATATGGACAAGCTTCTCTTTCTCTGAGTAACCGATTCCATCGTAATACACATCTCGTAGTGTATCATAATCTGAGAAAATATCCAATATTTCGCGCGCTTTTTCTACCGAAATTAACATTTCTGATAAAACTTGTTCTGTTTTTGTCTCCAAAATTCTGGCACCATTGGCTGTCACTGCATATTTTATAAACGGAAGCTCCAGAAGTTCCTTTGGGAGTCCACATAATGGCCGTCCCGTCGCCGGTACCAGAATCACTCCCTGATCTGCCGCTGCCTCCAATGCTTTCTTCGTTCTCTCCGTCAGAATCTTGTCCGTTGTCAGAAGTGTTCCATCCAGGTCAAAACCAATCATCCTGATGTTCATCTCTTTTCGTCTCCCTTACTTTTTCAGCACTTTCATCATCTGTTTCTTTGATGGTACCTGTCCCGAAATAACAAGCTTTCCGTCAATCATGACAGACGGCGCTGTCATAACTCCAAGCTTTACAATCTCTACCAGATCTGCAACACGCTCAATCTTCGCGTCAATCCCAAGCTCCTCTACACACTCTGCTACAATTGCATTCGTCTTATCACAGTTCTCACATCCACTGCCGATTACTTTTATATTCATATCTGACTCCTCATCTCATCACATTCACTAAAAAAGGTCCACTGGACCTTTTTGTCGTATGCTTGGCAACTAAAAAAGGTACACCGGACCTTTTTGTCGTATGCTTGGCAACTAAAATTCCATCCTAGTTCTTCAGATCCATCGGAAGTCCGACACACTCATCCCACGCTTTCTTAATCTCCCGGATCAGTGCGATTCCAATCTTGGAGATAAATACAAGTTCTGACTTCTCCTGTTCTTCATATGGCGCATAATCCAGTTTCTTTCCAACTACATCGACCTTCTCCCAGCCTTCATTTTTTACCTTGAAAAAGCCTTTTGCTCGATAAACACTCGGCTCAATTCTCTCAAGGAAAGCTTCCAGTTTGTCTTTTTCAATCTCACCTGCAAAGTTCATGGAAAATGTCTTTGGCTTTGTCTCTGCTGAGTTGGTTGTCTCCTCGCATTCTGCCCATTGATACTTCATCAGATCCATATCATAAAATGAACGTTTAATATTGCCATTCTCACTCTCTGTAATTGGGCAGACCGGATTAATCTCCTGTACTTTTTCTTTAATCAATTCAATCTTCTCTCGATCCACAAGATCCACTTTTGTCAGTACTGCAAGGTTGCAGTGCTTTAACTGACGGTCGATAGTAATTTCATCCTCCAGCTGATCCAGAAAATTGTAGCAGTCCACCAGACAGATACAGCCACGGAAATCATATACTTCCCCAACCAGTACTTTTGTAGCTTCCAGAATCTCCTCCGCATTGGAAGGATCTCCAAAACCGGAACTTTCAACAAATACATATTCCAATCCTTGCTGTGACATCTTCGCAAGCGCATCGACAAAAGAAAGTCGCAGACAACTACAGAAAATAGATCCTCTATTCAGCTCTACCATGTGAATGTCATCATTCTGTAGTACTGTTCCGTCAATGCTGATTTTTCCAAGCTCATTCTGAATGACTCCTACTTTCATTCCTTCCATATTCTCTAAAAGATTCTTTAAAAGTGTTGTCTTTCCTGATCCCAAAAAACCTGTCAGAAAATATAATTTAATCTGATTCATTCTTCTCATTCTCCCTTTCTGTATTACAATTACAATTTAAAAGTCCCGCATAAGCTCCTGGTATCATAAGTCTTCCGACTGTCTTATACACATCATTTAAAACTTCTATATCCAGTGAATACTGCATCCACTTTCCTTCTTTTCTCGCTTTCACAATTCCAAGGTCACACATTACCTTCATATCATGAGATAACGTTGGCTGCGTGATGTGAAACTCTTCCAGAATCTTGCATGCACAAAGTTCCCCTTCGGAAAGCATATCTATAATTTTCAGACGCTTTGGGTTTGACATTACCTTAAATATACGGGCATATTTTGCATAATCTATCGTCACTTTATCATCCATTATCTAATCACCTTCCTGACTGTTCAAAAATCTTCTGGTATCTTTATCATAGCATATATCCAAATATATTAAACAGGTATCCTACAATGACAATTCCCATGCACACAATTCCGATAAATATTGCAAGTAGCTTTTTTTTGATTGCTTTTGACAACATCACCAGTGACGGGAATGAAATAGTCGTCACAGACATCATAAATGCCAGGATTGTTCCAAGCCCTGCCCCTTTTGCCAGCAGACTTTCTGCAACCGGTATTGTTCCAAAAATATCTGCATACATTGGTACTCCGACTACCGTTGCCAGCGGCACCGCATACCACTTCTGCTCTCCTAATATGCTTCGAACTATATGCTCCGGAATCAGATTGTGAATTGCCGCCCCAATTGCTACTCCAACAAAAATGTATGGTGCAACTTTCTTCACAGTGGATACCACCTGAT
Organism: Dorea sp. 210702-DFI.3.125; assembly: GCF_020560945.1. Lineage (NCBI taxonomy): Bacteria > Bacillati > Bacillota > Clostridia > Lachnospirales > Lachnospiraceae > Dorea > Dorea sp. 210702-DFI.3.125. The sequence goes on along the minus strand of NZ_JAJCNF010000005.1, from coordinate 73,102 downwards.
TCTTTGCATAATTCATTCTGTCTCCTACCGTCAGCTTTGGGAATTCAATCTCCACATTCTGAGCTTGTCTGATGAACTCTTCCACCTGATCTTCCATATGAAGCTTCTCAATCAAAGTGCCTCCAACTACTGCCACAATCAGTCCTACTATCACATATACAAATGCAATTTTGCCACCGAACACACTCATAAGCAGAACCAGTGATCCAAGATCTACCATTGGAGAAGATATAAGAAATGAAAATGTCACTCCAAGTGGCAGTCCTGCACTTGTAAATCCCATAAAAATTGGGATTGAAGAACAGGAGCAGAACGGTGTCACCGTTCCAAGCAATGCCCCGATAATATTCGCCCAGATACCATGAAATCTTCCCATAATCTTCTTACTTCTCTCCGGCGGAAAATAACTCTGAATATAAGAAATCAGGAAAATAAGCACCGCCAGCAGTACAAAAATCTTAATCACATCATAAATAAAAAAATGTAAAAATTCACCGGGAAATCTACTCTCCCCCATTCCTGCCTTTACAAGCAGATTTCCTATGAGATCTTTCAGCCAGTGCATACCTAATATCTGGTTCTGAAAAAAATCCCAGCCTGTCTTAATCGCACCCATAACGTCTCCTTTTAAACATTAGATATTTCTATAAACAATTCATTATATAGAAATATAGAAATATCTCTATGTTTTAGTTTTATAAAAACCGGCACGAACTTTCGTACCGGTTTCGTTCTATTCACACTTTACATCATACATAGAAGTTTGTCAATATATCTTCTTATATATGCTTTATTATTTATTTTAATCAAATTATATATCAAATATTTTTATTGATAATCCATGACATCAATCCACTTCATCAGGAAATCCTTCTCCAGCTCATTGTTCTTCTCAAGCTGTGCTGCTGCAACAATCGGGAACCACTGCTGTACATACTGTTTCGCAGTGTCACTCTTCTTGCAGAACATAGTCAGATACATCTCTGCTGCCACACGGTTCTTCAGTGCGAACTGGAGGTAAGTAAGTGCCGCATCTGCGCTGGCATTCCCCTGGGTAACATGTGCCCAGTCTACAACTGTCAGCTTGCCGTCCTCGCCTACGATGACATTACTTGGATTAAAGTCTCCATGGCATACTTTTGTATGCTTCGGCATGCTCTCCAGACGTACCAGAAGCTCATATCTCTGGGTCGCATCCAGTTCTTTTAACTGATTGATCTGTTTTGCCAGTTTGTCTTTCAGTTTCGTAAGCATCGGAGCCGTCTTTGCGTGGATCTGAAGCTGAAGATCTACGAACTCTGCCATATATTTTTCCAGATTATCCGGATCCTTTTCCATGACTGTTTCCAGAGTCTCGCCTGCCTGACACTCAATAACAAGTGCCCATTTTTCATCGATCTGTGTGACCTCATCAAGCTTTGGAATATCCAGTCCTGCCTCCTCGACTCGAACTGTATTCAGCGCCTCATTAAAAACGGCTGACTTCGGGTGATCTTTTTCAAATATTTTTACAATCTTATCCCCGTCCTTGTAGACTTCCTTATAAGAACGTTTCACAATTAATTCCGGATTCGTAAGTTTCATCACATTTACCTCCTTACCAGCACTTTAAGTATAACTCTTTGATTTCTTTCATGAGTGGATATCTTGGGTTTGCTGCTGTACACTGATCGTTAAATGCCTGCTCCACCATGTCGTCCAGTGTGTCCATGAAATATTTCTCATCAATGCCGTACTCGTGAATGGACTTCTTAATACCGATTTTTTCTTTCAGCTCTTCCAGTTTTGCGATAAAGTTTTCAAATACTTCTGCATCGTCTTTTCCCTGGCAGCCTACAAAGCGGCCGATTTCAGCGTATCTTGCCAGTGCATGTGGATACTGATACTGTGAAAATGTTCCCATTTTTGTCGGTACTTCTGCAGCATTATATCTCATAACTTCTGTCAGGATCACTGCATTTGCAACTCCGTGTGGCAGGTGGTGGAATGCACCAAGTTTATGTGCCATGGAGTGGTTCAGTCCAAGGAATGCATTTGCAAATGCCATTCCTGCCATACAGGATGCGTTTGCCATCTTCTCTCTGGCCTCCGGATCATTTGCACCATTGTCGTATGCTCTCGGCAGATACTCAAATACTGCTTTTGCTGCCTTGAGGGCAAGTCCGTCTGTGTAATCCGTCGCCATAATAGATACATATGCCTCAATTGCATGAGTCATAACATCGATACCAGATGCACTGGTCAGTCCTTTTGGCTGAGTCATCATGTTATCTACATCTACAATTGCCATATTCGGAAGAAGCTCATAATCTGCAATTGGCCATTTTACACCTGTCTCGGCATCTGTAATAATAGCAAATGGTGTCACCTCGGAACCTGTTCCGGAAGAAGTCGGGATTGCTACAAAGTAAGCTTTCTCGCCCATTTTCGGGAAAGTGAATACACGCTTGCGGATATCCATGAAGTCCATGGCCATATCCTCAAAGTCAGCTTCCGGATGCTCATACATTACCCACATAATCTTTGCTGCGTCCATGGCAGATCCACCGCCAAGAGCAATGATCGTATCCGGCTCAAATGCGCGCATCTGATCCACACCTTTTTCAGCACACTGAAGTGTCGGATCCGGTGCCACCTCGAAGAAGCATGTGTGCTGGATTCCAAGCTCATCCAGTTTCTGCTCGATCGGAGCTACGTAACCATTCTTATATAAGAAGCTGTCTGTTACGATAAATGCTTTCTTTTTGTGCAGTACATTTCCAAGTTCATCAAGCGCTACCGGCATGCAGCCTTTCTTAAAGTATACCTTATCCGGAGTCCGAAACCAAAGCATATTTTCTCTCCTCTCTGCAACTGTTTTAATATTGATCAGGTGTTTTACACCTACATTTTCAGATACGGAGTTTCCTCCCCAGGAACCGCAGCCAAGTGTCAGTGACGGTGCCAGTTTGAAGTTGTAGAGATCTCCGATTCCTCCGTGAGAAGATGGTGTGTTGATCAGGATTCGACATGTCTTCATAGCTTCAGCATGTTTTGCAATTTTCTCTGTCTCAGCAGGATGTACATAAAGAGAAGCTGTGTGTCCATATCCTCCATCTGCTACAAGGCGCTCCGCTTTTTCAAGAGCTTCGTCAAATGTCTTCGCACGATACATTCCAAGTACCGGTGATAATTTTTCGTGTGCAAATTCCTCGGAAATGTCCACAGATTCTACTTCACCAATCAGAATCTTTGTATTTTCCGGGACTTCCACACCTGCAAGTTTTGCAATCTCATATGCAGATTTTCCAGGAATCTTATTATTCAATGCTCCATTTATAATAATCGTCTTACGAACCTTATCAAGCTCTTCTCCTTTTTTCAGGAAATAGCAGCCTCTGTATGCAAATTCTTTCTTTACTTCATCGTAAATGCTGTCCAGAACCGTTACGGACTGCTCAGATGCACAGATCATACCGTTGTCAAATGTTTTGGAATGAATGATGGAGTTAACTGCAAGTTTAATATCTGCTGTGTCATCAATAATAACCGGTGTATTTCCGGCTCCAACTCCAAGTGCCGGTTTTCCGGAAGAATAAGCTGCCTTTACCATTCCCGGACCACCTGTTGCAAGGATGATGTCAGATTCTTTCATGACCATATTGGTCAGTTCCAGTGACGGTGCATCGATCCAGCCAATGATTCCTTCCGGTGCTCCGGCTTTCACTGCTGCGTCCAGAACAATCTTTGCTGCTGCAATTGTAGAAGCTTTTGCTGCCGGATGCGGACTGATGATAATTGCATTTCTCGTCTTCAGACAGATCAATGTCTTAAAGATTGCTGTTGAAGTCGGGTTCGTTGTCGGAATAACTGCTGCCACAAGACCGATTGGCTCTGCGATTTTCTTAATTCCGAATGCTTTATCTTCCTCAATCACACCACAAGTCTTTGTGTCTTTGTATGCATTGTAAATATACTCTGCTGCATAGTGATTTTTGATTACTTTATCCTCAACAATACCGCGTCCGGTTTCCTCAACTGCCTGCTTTGCAAGTGGAATACGCATTTTGTTCGCTGCAACTGCTGCCGCATAAAAAATCTTGTCAACCTGCTCCTGTGTATAGGTGGCAAAGATTTTCTGCGCCTCGCGCATCGCCTGCATCTTCGCTTCCAACGCTTCCACATTGTCAACAAATACCGGTACAACATCTTTCTTCTTAGCCATCTGGATTCCCTCCTGTAAATAAAAAGTATGGATTATAGTTTGCTTGATTAGACGTCTTTTATTCTTTACATTCGGTAGTATAAATTATCGTTAATTATTTGTCAATATATAAATGATATTTTTTTAACATTATTGTTTATTTTTTGTCATATCCTGTGATAAATAGAATTGAAACAGGCATTGCGCACAGAAACTGAATATTTTTTGTTGATGCTGCGTCGCTTATTTTGAACTTTCTACGCAAACTCGCCTGATGAACAGGCTCAAACAATGCTCCGAAAGTTCAAGCTATGCTCGCATCAACTACAAAATAATTCAATGTTTCTGTGCGCACCGCCTGTTTTTCAGTTCTATTTCTCCCACTCAGTATGTAAAAAATAAACTGCTTGGAAGCAGGACGGCTTACGCCGAAAGTGCATTATGCAGGCTAAGCGGAAAGCCTGTAACATAGATACTATTTCACTATTTTTCCCCATCGATATATTCTAAAGTAGGCATTAGAAAAACGTGGAAGCTGCCCTCCACGTTCTTTCGTTTATTCCATATTTGTTTCTACTGTTATAATTTTATTCTCTTGATGTACATCGAAAATCAATGGATTCTCTTCTGCCCATTTTGGATCTTCTTTCTGGCGCTTGCACCATTTCTCATATGCTTCCAGAAACCTGTCATGAATCAGATATTCTGCCTCCAGTCTTGCATCGACTGCATCCTGAAACTCGCGATATGTCCCGAGCTGATATCGTTCTCCTTTAAAGCCGATTGTCACTCGATACTTTCCCGCTTTCGTCTTGTACACTCCACGGAAACCACTCGTACTGTCACATCGATTTTTCCGGTGCTTCAGCCATTCAACACAAGTTCCGTTCAATAAATGCAGCCGGTCATGCACGTTTTTTTCACACTCTTTCTTCAGGCATCCACAGCTTTTATAATTACCATATACAAGTCCACTAAGAGAAACATCTACTTCATTTCCGCATTCACACTTACAATGCCAATATACAGAGCCTCTCTTGTCACGTTTTTCTGTTGGATACAAGGCCGTCAGTCTTCCAAATTTCTGTCCACTCAGATCACGAATCACTGACATTTCTTTCTCCTGATAAATACTGCAAGAAAAAATACTGCGACTGCTATTGCTGCTATCGAACACCACAGTATGATATTCTGTGTATCTCCGGTTTTTACAATAGTATTTCCTTTCGCCGGGTTGTCTCCAGTATAAGAATTATGGAAAAATGCCTCTGCACTCTTTGTCCCATCTGGATTTTTTACAACAACTTGCGTATCAAGTCCTCCATTGTCTGCATTTGTCACATATACTGCCACCTTGTAGTTCGTCTCATCATAACTGAATTTATCCTTTTTATCAGATACTTGCTGTTTCAGATTATAATAGTAAACACCGGCATGTTCATAAGCAATTTCGATTACTTTTTTTTCATTATCTTTTAAAGTAAATGTATAAGTTCCTTCTGAAGTTTCCTCCGGCATCGGAGCTTTTGCCTCTTCACAGGTCATTATATATTGAAACTCCCGGTTCAATCCGTCCGGCACTTGATTCTTTATTTCAAATGTCTGGGACACTGGTATTTTTACAACAGTTTTTTGAGAGGCTGCCTCTGCCTTCACCGACAATCCCTGCAACAGAACTGCTATAAGAGCAATCCCTGCAACACATGCAGAAAATCTCCCCCTATTTTTTATATTTTCTGTTCTCCGGTTTCTTACCATTTATCTCCCCTCCCTTCTGTCTTTGTACTGCACGATTATCTACCGCCATACAATTCTTATGTTTCTTTCTGATATATCGAAGAGTAGCTGTAATCTCCAGCCCTATAAGTACACTTTCCAAAAGCACATACCACCAAAATGGAATTTGCTCAAGAAGGTTTCTTGCCGTCCCCTGCTGTTTTTCTGTCTCTCCTTCCGCAAACGTATCTGGATAAGTTTCATCTGAAATCACACCAATCAACACATCTCTGCCATTTGTAGTCTGTGAATTACAAGTAGATAAAGCTATAATCCGTACATTTTCATCTTCCACAGAAATGTTTAAATCCCGGTAATACAATGCCTGTTCCCGTACATATGATAAATACTTCGATTTTTCTGATTGATCTGCAATTCTGACATTGTAAATCATGTTGTCATATGCATCTGCTTTCACAAATGCGAAAAAATGCACACCATGATCCTGACCACTATAATATAGATTTCCATATTCATGTGTATTGAAATACATCTCATCCTCATAGTGACCAAGATCACCGAACATCAACTCTTTTTCCATATGATGTCCATAAATAATATTATTAAAATTGCTAAAATCCGGTGCGTTCATGCAATCCAGAAATAAACTTCCCGACAGTGCATATTCACCCATAACATCTGTATTCACATATTTTGAATTATCTTCTGCCTGCGTGAACGGATAATCAATTTTCGTTCCATATACATGCAGCCAGCCTATAACTTCCGGGTTTTGCGCCTGCAATTGTTCAAATGACACCGAGTCATCTTTTTCCGGCTTGTAGGTCTTGTATTTCTGCACAGAAGCCGCATCATAGACCTGTCTTGTGTCCCAAAATGCATACACGCCGTACAAAATCAGCAACATGGTGAATATCAGTACTACAAAATTGACGATCCGGTCTGCTATACGCACCAACATTTTTTAGCGATACTGTCTGCGTCTGTTGATCAGTACGAGTGCCACAAGAGCACATACTGCTGCAGCAGCAAGGACAACATATGGAAGGTTATTGATGATAACACCTGTAATCGGAGTGTCAGCATAAGCATTGGTAAATACGACACTGTTTGCCTTCTCGCCAATCAGCTTGTTATCTGCTGTAATTCCGTCAGCTTCGCTGGTCGCGTTAATTTGCTCTGCTATTCCACCATTCTCAACAACTGCTACACTTGGTGTATATCCATCTGTTGCTCCTGCTTCAGTAACGGTATATCTTGTTCCTGCTGCAATGTTGTCAAATGTGATTGTATCTCCGTCACACAGTTCTACATTTGCTGTTGCTTTACCATTATTATCAAATGTAAGTACTACATTCTGATGTGTTTCTTTACATTTGTCACCTTTTACAATTGTTCCTGTGTAGGAAGCTCTTGTATCTGTAGACGCTTTTGTCATGTTAATTGTAAAGTTGAAGTGTTTTGTTCTGTCTGCCTGAGTTCCTGTTACTTTCTTTTCAATTGTGAGACTGGAGTCTTTTACATATGTATTGTCAAAAGACATATCTGTTACTTTTGCTGTTCCATCGTTTGCAGTAATGCTGTCTACTTTTAAACCATCGCCATCATTTACTACATATACATTTACTGTGTAAGATTTTGTATCATATGTCATGCCGGCTACATTGCCTTTTACCTCGTTGACGGTAAATGTGTAAACACCTGCATGTGGATATTTTGTTTCATCTGCAAGTTCTGTTGTTGCTGCTTTCGATACAAGATCATTCGTCACCGTATCTGCTTTAAAAGCTGCTGTCGTAGTTTTTGTAACAGTTGTCGCATCTCCAGCGGTCTGAGTGATATTAAATGTAAATGTTGTATCTGGTACGGTAATTCCTTCTGCAATATGCAAATTCTTGGTAACACCTGCCTGTCCAACTGTTGGAACCTGTACCTCTTCTGCCATTACTGCTGTTCCAGCACATAAGCTCATTGTGAGCATTCCTGCCATAAGCATTCCTTTGATTTTTCCTGATTTCATTGTTTCTCCTCCTTAATATATCCTTGTATTTCATTTATAATAAAAAGCAATCTATTTTTCTTCCTGTCTTCAATCCTGCCTGCCAACAGATTGTTTCCTATCTGAAATTGTTGCCACCTATTTTATAAATTACGGCGGCGCATAATGGTCATAACATTTCCCTTGATTGTTGCTATGTCTACCGGTCCATATATCCGGCTGTCTCTTGCACTGCTTCTGTTATCACCCAATAAAAACACCTGATTTTTGCCTACTGTGACTGGGAATGTAATTCCTTCTGAGTATGGAAGTGTTTCCATATAAATGTCATCTTCCTGTTGTATATAGCCATTGACACTTAATCCTTCCTCTGTAATATCCACTACATCCCCCGCCCGCGCTACGATTCGTCGGAGTTCTGTCTCTTTCTCCTGCCTGATTACCACTACATCTCCAACCTGATAATCCTTTTTCAAACGATAATAAATTATCAGGTCTCCTTCTTTCATAGCCGGGGTCATGGAAGCATCTGGATTACGGCAGATGCCAAATAGAAATGTAAACATAACTACTGCCAAAGCCCCTATAATCAAAATCTTTAGCAGAAGATATCCGATATCCACAAGAAGCGGCACCGGTTGTCTTTCTTCCTGCATCTTAAAATCTTCTCCGTCTGTGGCCTGCCACACGCTTCATTTTCTGGCAGATGATCACATAGATGGATCCTGCTGCCGCCATCAATGCTGCCATCAAAATTCCTCCGGCAACCCAGTTGCCTGTGTCTACGCCACTTGTCGGAATATCTTTTGCAGTATTTGTTACAGTAACACTTTGGTCACGATTCATTGTTCCTGTCTTCTGATCATACTGAACATCGTATCCTTTGGAGCTGTCACTTGTCTCCTGAACTTCATATGTTGCTTGCGCTGGGATTCCAACAATCTTTATAGTTTCATTATCCTTTAATGAAACGGTTGCTTTTCCATCTGTAAATCTGATTTTTTCACCATCATCTATATCAAATTCACCGCTTACATTTTCTCCATTTTTATCCTTTAATGTAATGTCGATATCAAATGCCTTCGTCCGGTCTGCGTAATCATTTTCTTTCGTCAAAATCTTTGTAACGGAAAGCACATATGTATTCGGAGTATATGTATTTTCAAACCAGATTTCAGAAGTCGTCCGGTCTTGAATACTGACAGTCCCCGAAGCCTCCGGACTATCTGTTCCATCTACCTTTGTACTTACGGTATATCCATCTCTCTGTGCGGAATCTGCAACCTCACTTACGGTATAACTTCCAATTGGAACATTCTGTTCTACATATGTAGCCGTATAAGCCTGCTTTTCCTCGTTCCAGCTAAATCGATTCAGTGTAACAGTTTTTGTCGTATAAGCATTTGGTCCTTCTATTTTTACACCAACGGAATATTCTGTTGCTTCTTCCGGTGTCAATCCCTGAATTGTTTTTACAATCTTCAAATGTCCTGTATCCGGATTCGGCTGTGGAAGTTCCGATGTAAAATACACATTATCCAAATGGTTTCCAATCGTTCCTTTCAACTTCTTATCTGCACTAGAACTGGAATCATATGCGGTCGGTCCTGACACAAAGAAAAATCTGGTCAGATATTGTCCCTCTGGAACTTCATATGTTCCAGTATGCGTATACCATTTCTGATTATCATCTGTAATCTCCTGGACCGTTGCACCTTTATAAGTCTCATCTCCATTGTTTATAGCCTGAATAACCCTTTCAACATCTGCCTGATTGTTAATATTTTCTGCAAGTTTCGTCGGCATGATCAGGACGTACATGGTATCCTTGGCCGTCTTATCTCCTCTTGCCCGATGAGCCAGTCCCCAGTTCAATGTTGCCCCCGGTGTCGTCAGCACATCCTGATATAAAGAGCCAACTTCATTTGCATTCAGTTCTGCGAACTGTTCTCCATCGGCTGCCGCATCGACCTGATGATGCTTTTGAGACAACGCTTGATATGTATTTGCCCATATCCATCGGCTTTCTCTCTTATTAGGTGAAGCATTGACAATTTCTATCTTGTTATCAGAAGCTGTTGTTTTCCATACAATTCCTTGCGTATCACTTGTTATATACGGCTGGTAATTGCTATGATCACTACAAAGCGGCGTTTCAAAGCTTCCATTTTGAAGTGCTGAATAATAAGAAACCTGAGTTGTTGTTGACTCACCGGTCTTATTTCCCTGTTCATCATAAATTTCCACCTTGTAATATTTTCTTGCCCCACTATCAAGCGCTGCATTCAGACTTTTTCCATCTTCTGAAATGTTGTAGGAATCTCCGGTAATCTTACGGCTTACAACTTCTGTCCAGTTGCTTGTTCCGTTGTCACTTTTGAACCACTTATAACTGGCTGCAACGACGGATTCCGGAACATTCAATGTTCCCTGATCTTTGATATGATTCTCCAGTGAAAATGTTGTAATTGCCACTGGCATAATATCTTCCTGTACACTTCCCTCTGAGCTCTCACTCTCATCAGAAACCGTTGTCTTTGTCCATGTAAGTGCAAATGCAGAAACACTCTCGACGTCATATTTTGCTGTAATCACATTTCCGTCTACACTTATTTTTCCATCTGTGGCATCAGCAACTTTTTTCATCTGAAGTCCTGTCTCAGTTTTTACGAGCTGTTGTACTGCAATGGTATTCAGATCAACTTCTTCTGCCAGTGTTTTGGAATCAATCTGCAACTCAATAGCCACTTTTCCACCCGTCGGCTGACAGGCCCCGTTTTCATCTTCAAATGACATATCAAAAGCTTGAAATCCATCATATGCTGTCTCACCATCTGTCAGTGCTGTTTCCACCTCTTTATAATGTTCTGCTGTCTCCCCTTCGGATTTCAACGCCGTCACTGAAAATGTTACGTCCGCTGGCAATACCCCATTTGCGGCACTCGCTTTTACCGTAATTCCTTTCATTTGTTTTTCAGGAGTGAAAATCACATTTTCTCCACCCTGGTCACACTCTGTACTTGCTCCTGACTGAATCTTTACCACTGTGTCTTCTTCGGCAAATGCCTGTATTCCAGACATTCCCAGAAGCATCGACAAAGCAAGCACCACTGCCAGTACACGCAGTACTTTAGAATGTGTACAATATTTTCCCCTATTATTCATACTCTTCTCCTCCTTCTCTTTTTTAGGGAATGGTCTAAAACAGTTTTCCTGTCCTGCCCTTATATGCAAAAGCCTTATCACTACAGAATCTATATTCCGTGGTAATATTTTTACGTTCCACCCTTCCAGGAGTCTTCTTTGTTAAAATAAAAAGCATGAAAAGTCCCTCTTTCTGTTCGTCACATCACAGACAGGGATTATTTTTCATGCTTCAATTTATATTGGAGGAATTTCAACAGTATTTTAGTGATGTATTTTCATGTAAATATATTGACATTTACTAAATACAGGGGTAACATTATTAGTGTTAAAAATTTTTATATGTATTAGAGTTGGCTTTATTTACCACGGAATATAGATTCTGTGGTCTTTTTGTTTTTCTGCTCCATTTCTATTAACTTGTACGGGAAATTTCATTTTCTCCAGTATTTTTTCATAAGTATCTATCGTCTCCGCCACGTATATTCTGGTCGTTTCGATGCTGCTGTGTCCAAGTACATCTGCCAGATGTGCCAGATTCTGCTCTGTATGATAAAAAATCCTCGCAAATAAATGTCTCATATTGTGCGGAAATACTTTTTCCTTTTCCACACCTGCTTTTTCACATAATTTCTTCATTTCATGATAAATATTAGAACGATCTACCGCTTTCCCATTCCGTGTCCGGAATATATATCCTGATTCGATTTTATTTTTTTTACAATATTCTAATATATTTTTTCGGAGTTCATTTTGAAATTTTACAGACCTCGTTTTTCCTTTCAACGATATCTCAGCTTCACCTTGTTCCACGGATTCAACTGTAATAAATGGCAATTCACTGATCCTTATTCCCGTGCTTACAAGTACTTGCAAAAGCATATATAATCTCTGGTTACTCTTTTTCTGTGCCACTGTAAGAAGTCTTGAAAATTCTTCCGAAGATAGTTGCCTTTTCTCTGAGATAAATGCTTTTTTCTGAATCTTAAGGAAATGCATTTTTAATTCTGGTCTTTTGCTCCATGCAAAATATGCATTAATCGCTGAAATCTTAACATTTACTGAACGCACATTATAGTGTTCCTTTTCCAGATTCCTATATTCCACGAAAAGTTGTTTTTCCGGTACCCTCCCATCAAGAAATTCCATGAATTTTCTCACTTCCTGGCAATATCTTTGAATTGTGTTATCTGAGTGTTCCGTTTCATAAAGACTCTCTCCAAATTCTGTAATTTGTTTTTCTGTAATTATCTGAATTTTACTCTCCTCACATTTTCGCTGTTCTTCTTCCATTTGATTCCAAATTTTCCGTGCAACTGAATCTGTAAATTTCTCCATAATTTTCCCCATAATTATTTACCTCCCGTATGATAGTTTTGAATTTATTATTTTCAGGATTATAATTTTCCATGCCAAATTCCAGAAGCTTTATACTCCAATTTATCGTAACGTAAATATCCAAAAAAAGAGAATGTACCTGATATAGCACATTCTCTTACAGTTTATATATTCAATTTTACCGATTCATCTCACTATGATATCCGACTGTCTCGTGATCATGGATAATATTCTCTATCTCCTCACGATCCAATGACGGCATATCACCTGGGATAGTATTCTTGGCTGCACTGCTGGCATTTCCATAGCGAAGAGCACTTGCACACCCTCCGTCTTCTCTCAAAAGTCCATACAGAACTCCGGAACAATAAGCATCTCCGCTTCCGATACGATCTACAACTTCGATATTCTCGTATGGTTTCTCTTCATAGAATTTCTTCGCTTTTGCGTCGTAAATTACAGAAGTAAAGTTATGTATCTTTGGACTTAATACAGTACGCTGGGTGGATGCGATGACGGAGATTGGATATTCAGCTGCAAAGCTTTCCATGATCTCTTTTACATTGCCTTCTTTTCCAAATGTCAGTCTTGCAGTGTCTTCGGAGCAGAAGAAAATGTCTACATAAGGAAGGATTCCTTCAATACATTTTCTTGCTTCCTCTCCTGACCAGAGATTCAGGCGGAAGTTCACGTCAAATGAAATGAGTGTGCCTTTTTCTTTAAATCTCTTAATCATCTCTACTCCGGTCTTCCGACACTCTTCACTGAGCGCCAGAGTAATTCCGGAGGTATGAAAGCATCTGGTCGATTCATATATACTGTCATCAAATTCATCGATGTCAATTCTGGTCATGGACGAATGCTGTCTGTCATAGACCACGCCCGGTTTTCTCGGGTATGCTCCGTTCTCGTAGTAATACACGCCCAATCTTGCATCTTTTCCTGTATCGTATACCAGATAATCATCACTGACTCCACAGAATCGGATCTTATTCTTTGCGAACATACCGATACTACTGTCTGGAATTCTTGATATGATACCGGATCTCAGACCAAGAAGAGATACGCCGGAAGCTACGTTAAGTTCTGCGCCGCCAACCTGCTTCTGAAATGTCTCTCCACGTACGATACGCTCATTGTCCGGTGGGGACAGACGAAGCAGAATCTCTCCTAATGTCAGCAGATCAAATGCTTTTTTCTTCATAAGACTAGCCTCTTACTTCTTTTACAATCTCTACAGCTTCTTTTGTCATTGCCTCAATCTTATCGAACTCTCCAGCCTCTACAAGACTTCCTTTTACCATCCAGCTTCCGCCACATGCAAGAATCTTGTCATATGCAAGATATTCTTTTACATTTGTCGCATTGATTCCACCTGTAGGCATGAATTTCAGTCCTGTATATGGAGCTGCCATAGCTTTGATCATCTTCAGTCCGCCTGCTGGCTCTGCCGGGAAGAATTTTACAACTTCAAGACCATTCTCGATTGCCTGCTCAGCCTCGCTTGGAGTGCAGATTCCTGGTGTGATTGGAATATTCTTCTCTACACAGTATTTTACAATCTTAGGATTCAATCCTGGGCTTACGATAAATTTTGCTCCTGCTGCTACAGCACGGTCCACCTGCTCTGTTGTCAGAACTGTTCCGGCTCCAACAAGCATCTCTGGATATTTCTCAGACATGATACGGATTGACTCCTCTGCTGCATCTGTACGGAAAGTAACCTCTGCACATGGAAGTCCTCCATTGCAAAGAGCTTTTGCAAGTGGCTCTGCGTCCTTTGCATCATTTAATACAACGACTGGTACAATACCAATTTTCTGAATCTTCTCTAATACTTCATTCATGATCTTCTTCTCCTTCTTCTTTTTCAGTTTCATTATGCGAAACCTATTTTCATATTATGAAATCTCTTAATTCTGATTATACTCAAAGGACGCATAATGTCAAGAGTATTTCAAGTTTTCTAACTACCTCTTTATTATAATTCTAAGCTTATGTAAAAACAACCTGTTCTCATTTGTAAATCTATATCAGCTTGAATGCAATTCTACATTATGCAAAAAGGGCGCATGAAAAAACTTCCGTTTTTTCACACGCCCCTTCTCTTATCCATCATTTTCTTTATGATGTCGGGTGCAAAAGCCCCCAACTATGATACACACAGACTGCCTATCTTTCTTAGGCATTTTTCTACATATTTTTCTTATGCTCAGTATGCAGAAGCATGTGAGCTTTGTGAGACATCGGTGCCTCAAAGTACTCTTTGTACATCTGAATGACATCTGGATTCTCATGAGAGAATCTAAGGTTCGCATTGCGATCCAGATAATACAGGTTCTTTCCACGTTCAAATGCTCGCTCTTCGCCGTCGTGGATCGGCTGTCCGCCACCACCGACGCATCCTCCCGGACATGCCATAACTTCTACAAAGTCATAGTGCACTTCACCGGATTCGATCTTGCGAATCAATTCTCTTGTATTTCCAAGTCCGCTGACTACTGCAGTTCTCACTGTAATATCATTAATCTGGAAATTTGCTTCCTGAACGCCGTCATTTTCATTGAATCCCTGGCTTCTGACTGCTGTAAATGCCTCTGCCGGCGGATTCTCACCTTTGATGATATAGTAAGCCGACCGAAGTGCCGCCTCCATAACTCCACCGGTTGCACCGAAGATGACTCCAGCTCCGGTTCCCTCATGCATCGGGCGGTCACTCTCAACATCTACCAGTGTCTGTGGGCTGATATGTGCAGAACGGATCATTCGGATCAGCTCACGTGTGGTGATAACTGCATCAATATCATGTCCTGCATATTCTTCATAATAAAGATCCATCTCACGCTCTGCCTTCTTAGCCACACATGGCATAACAGATACAGTATAGATCTTCTCCGGACTTACGCCCAGCTTCTCTGCAAAATATGTCTTCATAACTGCACCGAACATCTGCTGTGGTGATTTTGCGGAAGACAGATATTTTACCAGATGTGGGAACTGACTCTTAATAAAGCGCACCCATCCCGGACAGCAGGAAGTGAACATCGGGCGGTCTTTTAATTCACCACTTGTAAATCTCTTTACGAATTCATTTCCCTCTTCCATAATCGTAAGATCCGCAGAAAATGTTGTATCAAATACATAGTTTATTCCCATTCTCTTGAGGGCATCTATGATTTTTCCAACTGTTGCATCTTCCGGTGCCAGTCCGAGTTCCTCTCCCCATGCTGCGCGGACAGCAGGTGCTACCTGAGCAACCACGATCTTATCCGGATCTTCAATTGCTTTCCATACTTCATTCGTATCACTTCTCTCGCGAAGTGCTCCGACAGGACAATGTGTAATGCACTGACCACAAAGTGCACAATCTGCCTCTCGGATAGAATTATGACCTGACACATTAACTGTTGTGTGATAACCGGTTCCCTCTACATCCCAGACACCAAGCCCCTGAACCTTGTCACACACCTGTACGCAACGCATACATTTGATACATTTTGCAGAATCACGAATCAGTGGAAATGTTTTATCCCATGGCTGGTGTTCCAGATACTGATGAAATGGAAGTTCTAAAATATCCAGATCATTTGCAATTTTCTGAAGACTGCAGTTGCCGCTTCTCATACAAGTTACACACTGACAGTCGTGCTCAGAAAGAATCAGTTCTACTGTTGTACGTCTGTCCTTTCTGACTTTCGGACTATTTGTATAAATGACCATACCTTCCTTGCAAATATTATTGCAGGCGGTGATCAGTCTATCCTTTCCTTCCAGCTCTACCACACACACGCGACAGGCGCCTATTTCATTGATGCCTTTGAGATAACAAAGACTCGGAATCTGAATACCAACGGATCTGGCAGCTTCCATAATTGTGGTATTCTCTTCTACTGAAATCTGTCTTCCATCTATTGTAAGATTTACCATAATTTTTCTCTGCCTCCTTTAAATATTCCATATCCGAAATGATCGCAGCGCAGACAGCGGCAGGCTTCCTGTTTTGCTTCTTTTTCGGTCATGCAGTTCTCCACTCCTTCAAAATCACAGACTCTCTCACATGCCTCGCGCTCTGTAAGTTCTACACGTCCACAAGGTACTCTGTCGTGAAGGCTTGCTTTCGGGATCTCTACATCACAGGAAATCTCATGATGATATCCAAGATATTCATCAATGTTGGCAGCTACAACTTTTGCTGCTGCAATCGCTTTGATTACAGTAGCCGGACCACTTGCACAGTCTCCTCCTGCAAATACGCCTGGCATATCCAGGAAATCTCCTCCTGCAGTCGTCACGATCTTGCCGCGCTCTACTGGAATTCCTGCTTCTTCGAAATGGTCTGTCTCAATATTCTGACCAATTGCCACAACAAGGATATCACATGGAATATACTGATCTGGCTCTCCTGTTGCTTTTACACTTGCACGTCCGCCTTTGATCTCGCTGATCATCTGCGGTGTCACATACATTCCTTTAATGTGATGATTCTCATCAATATCCAGAGATGCCGGGGCCTTCAGAGTCTGTACTTCAATTCCCTCTGCAATTGCCCCTTCAATCTCTGCCGGAAGGGCTGTCATATCTGCAACTCTTCTTCTATATACAATGCTGACTTTCTTAGCACCCAGTCTTTTGGCTGTACGGACTGCATCCATAGATACATTACCGCCACCGACAACTGCGACTTCTTTTCCAGTCAGGTCAAGTGCTTCGTCTTTTCCTACATCTCTTAAGAACTGTACTGCTGAGATGACTCCGTCTGCATCTTCGCCTTCCAGTCCCAGCTTCTTATCTGTACTTGCTCCAATTGTGATCAGAACCGCATCGTACTCACTGCGAAGCTGCTGAATTGTAATATCTTCACCGATCTTAAGACCGTATTTTACTTCTACTCCTGTTTTCAGGATTGCATTGATATCCTCGTCCAGACGATTTTTCGGAAGTCTGTAGTTTGGAATACCATAGCGGAGCATACCTCCAAGCTTTGGAAGCATCTCATATACCGTTGTCTGATGTCCCATAAGCTGCAGATAATAAGCTGCACTGAGTCCTCCCGGACCTCCTCCTAATACAGCAATTTTCTTACCTGTGCTTGGTGCACATTTTGGCGGCTCTACTTCCCCTGCAAAGTCTGCTGCCACTCGTTTCAGGCCACGGATATTAATGGAATCATCAATCATGTTACGACGGCATCTTGCTTCACATGGATGCTCACAGATAAATCCACATGTTGTTGGGAACGGATTATCCTTACGGATCAGACGGATCGCATCTGCATAGCGTCCTTCCCCAACTAACGCTACATATCCTGGAATATCAACATGTGCAGGACATAAGGATACACATGGTACCGGCTGATTATATGTACAGGTACAGCGTCCGTTCTTGATATGCTCGATATAATCATCGCGATATCCGATCAGTCCCTTATATACCATATGTGCTGCCTCATATCCGATCGCACAGTCGGCAGACTCCATAATGGACTTCGCTGTCTGCTCCATAATATCAAGTGTCTCCATTGTTGCGTTGCCGTTCAGTACCTTTCTGATCAGGTGATTCAACTGACCAAGACCGACACGGCAAGGTACACATTTTCCACAAGTCTGAGCATGGCATAACTCCAAAAATGCGCGAGACAAGTCTACTGGACATAATCCCGGCGGACTTGATTCGATTCTGCGCTCAAGATCCTTGTAGAGCTGCTCCATAACAAGGTCTGCCCTGCTAGGAGTATCGATCGTTAATCTACTCATTTTTTTATTCCTTCCCTCTCTACCGATTGTTTTTAGAACAAGTAACGGTCATATTGTAACATTTGGATAAATTTTTGTAAATACTTTTATCCAAATTAGTCACAATGCTATTTTTTTATCAATAGCAACGTCTTTTCTATAGTTTCTTTTTATAAACGTCCTTATATTTTCTAAATATAATTTAGTTAGTTTCATTTAAAACCCGTCCCAATTTTATCAATCCTGTGAAACATATATCTTTCCTTGTGGTTTTAAATTTCAAATGCTATAATTAACCAAAAGAAACGCCTATAAGCGCGCTTGTTTATAGATAAATACAACACGAGGTGATACAAATGAACACAGGCTGCCTGATACTGGCAGGAGGAAAAAGCCGTCGGATGGGATATCGGAAATCCTCTCTGAGACTTAATGGAACAACATTTCTCGACAAACTGATTTTTGAACTACGCGATTTTCCTGAGATTCTGGTTTCAGTCGATGATGCCGCCCGGCATCCGGAAATCCCTTATTCAATGATTGATGACCGATATTCAGACTGTGGTCCTATGAGCGGACTTTACAGTGCCTTATCTGTCTGCAAGTCGAATGCGCTGCTCGTTCTCCCCTGTGACGTTCCTCTTTTTACCGGAGCACTGGCTCATCACCTTCAGGAAGTCATGGAGCATTCTGATACTGATGCACTTATCTGTGTCACGGCAGATGAACGGATCCATCCTCTGTGTGGTATTTATTGCAAGAGCTGCATTCCTGCATTGGAAAGGTGCTTAAACAACGGAAATCTGCGGATCATGGATGCCTTGAATGACTTAAAAGTTCATTTTTATCATGTAGAAGAAGATTCCTGGCAGCTACAGAATATCAATACACCAGAGGAATACCAAAAGCTGACTGCCAAAAGCTACCTGGCCATTTCCGGATTTAAAAATTCCGGAAAAACCACTTTAATTGAACGATTGATTCCAGAGCTGATCCACAGGGGACTTAAAGTCGCCACAGTCAAACATGACGGACATTCTTTCGAACCTGATTCTCCCGGAACAGACAGTTATCGATTCTGGCAGGCAGGTGTGAGTGCTTCCATCGTCTATGACAACGACAAATATTCCGTTGTAAAGCGGGAACCTTTACAGGAAGCTGCAATTGCGGGGCTTGTCGGTGATGCCGATCTTATTCTTTTAGAAGGCTTCAAATGGAGTGATTATCCAAAGCTTATATTATTGGCTGGAAGTGATGAACAAAATAAAAGCTTACTTGCTTCTGGCTCCAATTGCATCTCCTATATCACTGCTGATTCTTCAGCCGGACAGTTGATACAAGATACGCCCGTTTACTGTCGGGATAATATTGAAGCTATTGCCGACTGTATATTACAGCATTATCATAACGGAGATTTAAAACATTTATAAATAATTGATACATTTATATAAGGAAAACATACATATGAACATTCAGACTTTAAAAGAAGCATCTGACTGCCTCCTGAATCTGGCAAAACCAGAAACTCAGCCGACAGAGTACATTTTACTACAAGATGCTTTTGAACGAATTCTTGCAGAAGATATCACAGCCGGAATTCCGGTGCCTTCTTTTGCAAAAAGCGCATATGACGGATATGCACTTCGCCACGTTGACACAGCCGCTGCTTCACCGGAACATCCTGTGACTTTAGACGTTACCGAGGTAATTCCTGCCGGAAGTGTTCCGACCTGTCCAATCACAGAAGGAAAAGCTGCACGGATCATGACCGGCGCACCGGTTCCGGAAGGTGCCGATGCCATTATCATGCATGAGCGCACTTCCTTTACTGAGAATACGGTTACATTAACAGCGCCCGTTACCTCCGCGAACATCATTCCACCTGGAGAAGATGTTGCAGCCGGAACTTTGCTTGTTCCAAAAGGCAAAATTCTTACCGCTTCTGACCTGGCACTGATTGCCGGACAGGGCATAGCTGAAATCAGGGTCTATAAAAAGCTCTCCATCGGGCTTATTAGTACCGGAAGCGAACTTTTGAATACGGGTTCTCCTTTAGAATACGGTAAGATTTATAACACGAATCCATATCTTTTAGGCGGTTACATTCAAAAACATCATATGACTGCCAACTACCTTAACACGGTCAGTGATGATCTGGATTCCCTGTGTCAGGCTGTACTTGAAGCCCTTAAGACCAATGATATCGTAATCACGACAGGCGGTGTATCTGCCGGTGATTTCGACTATATGCCGGAAGTGATACGTCGTATTGGGGGCGACCTTCTCTTCCACCGATTAAAATTCAAACCGGGCGGTGCAATGCTTGGAGCTTTAAAAGACGGAAAAGTCATCCTCGGCTTATCTGGTAATCCGGGCGCTGCCGCAACAGGTCTGTTGTGTGTCGGCTTTCCATTTATGAGAAAACTCTCTGGAAGATCTGACATCACATTTTCACAGACAACTGCTTATCTTGGGGTCGATTTTAAAAAATCAAGTCCCGTGACAAGAATTTTAAAAGGTCATTCAGATTTCAGAAATGGTATGTTATATTTCATCCCACTTAGTAATCAGCACAATGGTTCTGTTTCTTCCATGAGCGATTGTGATCTGCTGGCCGTCATTCCTGCCGGAAGTGAACCTCTTGCGGCAGGCGACAAGCTTGAAGTCTATATATTATGATATCAGGGCAAACAGTCTTTTCACATAACTATTTGCCGGCATCATATATATTAGAAATAAAATTTTATGGGGAAGGGAGGAATTTGTTATGAATTCACCAAAAGAAATTGCTAACAATTACATTGCTATCGGAAAGGGGAAGGTAAACACTCCGGTCGCCAAGATGTTCGTTCTTGGAATACTGGCCGGAATCTTTATCGCATTTGGAGGCGTTGCTTCTACTGCAGCCGCTGTATCTATTCCGCTGGCATCTGTAGGCAAGTTTCTTGGAGCATGCATCTTCCCGGGAGGACTTACTATGGTACTCCTCGCTGGAAGTGAACTGTTCACAGGTAATTGTCTTCTAGTTATTCCGCTCTGCAAAAAAGAGATCACTCTTGGCGGAATGCTGAAGAACTGGGTAGTTGTATACCTTGGCAATATGGTCGGTGGAATTAGTGTTGCTGCAATCTGTGTATTCAGCCATCAGGCCGGTCTTTTTAACAACGGTCTTGCTGCTTCTATGATCAGTACTGCTGCCGGTAAGGTATCACTTTCCTTTGGCGATGCATTTCTTCGCGGAATTGCATGTAATTTCCTTGTATGTATCGCTGTATGGATTTCATTTGCTGCCAAGCAGGTGTCTTCCAAGATCATCGGATTGTTCTTTCCAATCATGATGTTCGTTTTATGTGGATTCGAGCATAGCGTAGCCAATATGTACTATATTGCTGCCGGTATTTTTGCTAAGGGAAATGCAGCATATCTTGAAGCTGCAACTGCTGCCGGCGCTGACGTATCTGGCCTTACATGGGGAGCTATGTTCACCAAAAATCTTCTTCCGGTAACGTTGGGGAACATTATCGGCGGAGCAGTTTTTGTAGGTCTTGCCTACTGGTTCGTTTACTTAAAAGACGACTAAAAAATCTTTATAATCTTTATTGAATTTAGAAAGGGAAAATTATGAGCAAATTATATCTTGCTGATCCGTCAGGTTATGACGTGAAAATGAATGAAATTTCAAGACATTTTTCTCATAAGGTTGAGGTTTATCCTCCTGGAAGCTGCCCAATTACTATGCAGATTTCTATGCTGCGTACGGCTGCAAACCAGACTTGTGGAAAATGTGTCCCATGCCGCGATGGTCTTCCACTTGTAGCACGTCTGATGCAGAAAGTGTTAGATGGCCGCGCAACCGAAAAAACATTAGACAATATTCGTATGATGGCTACAATGATCCGTTCATCTGCAGACTGTGCCATTGGCTGGAATGCTGCTGATGAGGTACTAAAAGGATTAACTCTGTTTGCAGAGGAGTACAGAAGTCATATTGAAAATAAAAAATGTCAGGAGTTCATTGGACAAAAAGTACCTTGTATCTCCTTATGTCCTGCACATGTAAATATTCCGGGATATATCGCATTAGTTGGTGAAGAGGATTACGCCGGAGCAATTAATCTGATCCGTAAAGACAATCCGTTCCCGACGGCCTGTGCCATGGTCTGTGAGCATCCTTGTGAGGAGCGTTGCAGAAGAAAGATGCTGGAATCACCGATCAACATCCGTGCACTGAAAAAATATGCGGTTGATATGATGCCGGTCGACAAAGTTGCTACACCAAAACCGAATCCTTCTACAGGAAAATCCATCGGTGTCATTGGTGGCGGCCCTGCCGGACTGACTGCTGCATACTTCTTAGCTCTTATGGGACATAAGATTGAAGTATATGAAACACATGATAAACTTGGCGGAATGCTCCGTTATGGTATTCCAAATTACCGTTTCCCAAAAGATCGTCTAGATGAAGATATCCGTGCGATCTTAAATAGCGGTGATATCCATGTTACATATAACACAACAATCGGAAAAGATATTCCTGTCAAAGATATTTACGAGAAACATGATGCAATTTTTGTTGGAATTGGTGCTCAGACAGGTAAGACACTTCGTATTGAAGGTGCTGACGCCGGAAATGTTGTATCTGCTGTAGATATTCTGGATCAGATTGGAAATGGAAATCTTCCTGATTACACTGGTAAAAGTGTTGTCGTTATCGGTGGTGGTAACGTTGCTATGGACTGTGCAAGAAGTGCTGTCAGATGTAGCGCTGAAGAAGTATCCATCATTTACCGTCGCCGCCAGAAAGACATGACTGCCCTGGAGTCCGAGATTGAGTCCGCAGTTATGGAAGGAATCGCACTTGTAACACTGCAGGCTCCGATCGAGATTACAAAAGATGAAAATGGTAACTGCAAATCTCTGATCACACAGCCACAGATGATCAGTGCTTATCGCGGATCCAGACCGGCACCAAAGGATGCTGCAAAAGAAAAACAGGAATTCAAAGCAGATGTTATCATGATTGCAGTTGGACAGGATATTGTATCCGCTCCATTTGAAGAGTTTGGTATCCCTGCAAAATGGAATATCCTTCAGGCCGGACTTGACACAGAAGTAAAAGAAGTCCCTGGTGTATTCACCGGTGGAGACTGTGCAACTGGTCCATCTACTGTAATTCGTGCAATCGCTGCCGGAAAAGTAGCTGCACACAATATTGATGAATATCTTGGTTACCACCACACACTTACTTGCGAAGCTGTTGTACCGGAACCAAAAGAAAATATGCGTGATCTTATGGGACGTACAGAGATTGGTGAGCGCCCGGCAAATATCCGCAAGAAAGATTTCGAACATGTAGAAGAGCTCTTAACACATGAAGAAGCTATGCAGGAAGCATGCCGCTGTCTGCGTTGTGACCACTTCGGATGTGGAGCTATGGTAGGAGGTAGAGACTTATGATTAATCTGACAATCGATGGCGTACAGATTGAAGCAAAAGAAGGTCAGTCAATCTTAAGCGCTGCAAGGGAGCATGGAATCCATATTCCTACACTTTGCTTCCTGGAAAAAATTAATGAAATTGGTTCCTGTCGTATCTGTGTCGTAGAAGTAGAAGGCATGAATAAACTTGTAACTGCCTGTAACACAAAAGTAAAACAGGGCATGAACATTACAACAGACAGCCCAGCTGTTATCGAATCCAGAAAGAACACTCTCCATCTCTTGATGGCTGAGCATAAAACAAACTGTTTCAAATGTATTAAAAATGGTGCCTGTGAGCTTCAGGCTATGGCACGCGAATATGGTATTGATGTGCCAAACTTTAAATCATCACACGGAGATGTACAGCATGAGCCATTTGACGCTCATCCATTCCTCTCCTACGACCCGGGTCTTTGTATCCAGTGCCAGCGTTGTATCAGCACTTGTGCAAAAGCGACCGGAAGACATGCTCTTTCTCTTGAGAGAAACGGTGCACGTGTATATGTAAAAGTACCGTTCGGCGAAGGCTGGGAGAATTCCTTATGCGAGTCTTGTGGAAACTGTGCTCAGGCATGTCCTACAGGTGCTCTTACGATTAAGAGAAGAAAAGATTATCGTGAATGGGAAGTTAAGAAAGTCCGCACAACCTGTCCGCACTGTGCTACAGGCTGTCAGATGGATCTGTACGTAAAAGACGGCAAAATCGTAGACGTGCAGGGTGCAGACGGTCCTTCCAACCACAATCTGCTCTGTGTCAAAGGACGTAGTGGTTCTTTCGACTTCGTAGACTGTGATGCAAGAATCCGTTATCCATTAATTAAGAACAAAGAAACTGGTGAATTTGAGCGTGCTACGTGGGATGAGGCTTTAAATCTCGTAGCTTCCAAATTCTCAGAAATCAGAAATCAATATGGAGGTGAGGCGCTGGCCGGATTTGCCTGCTCTCGTTCTACCAACGAAGACATTTACATGCTTCAGAAAATGGTAAGAACAGCGTTTAAGAGCAACAATACCGATAACTGCGCGCGCGTTTGACATGCTCCTACTGTTGCCGGATTGGCAACCACACTTGGCTCAGGAGCTATGACAAATACTATTTATGATATTACTCATGAATCTGATGCTATCCTCCTTGTAGGATCTAACCCGGAACATGCACATCCGGTTATCGGAATGCAGGTTCGTCAGGCCGTACAGCGCGGTGCTAAACTCATCGTAGTTGACCCACGTGATATCGACCTGTGTAAAGATGCTGATATCCATTTGAAATTAAAACCAGGTACAAACGTAGCGTTTGCAAATGGTATGATGCATATCTTCATTGAAGAAGACTTAATCGACCACAAATTCATCGAAGACCGTACAGAGAACTTCGAAGCTATGAAAGAAATGGTCAAAGATTATACACCTGAAAAAGTAGCAGAGATCTGTCAGATCGATGCAGATATGTTGAGAGAAGCTGCACGTATTTACGCAAAAGCTGATCGTGCGCCAATTATGTACTGTCTTGGTGTTACAGAGCATCATACTGGTACAGAAGGTGTTATGTCCCTGTCTAACATGGCTATGATGGTTGGTAAACTTGGAAAACCTGGATGTGGTGTTAACCCAATCCGTGGTCAGAACAATGTACAGGGAGCCTGCGATATGGGTGCTTCTCCGAACCAGTTCAGCGGATATCAGAACATCGACAAACCTGGAGTTCTTGAGAAATTTGAAAAAGCATGGGATACGAAGCTGAATCCGAATATTGGTACAAAAGCTACGGACTGCTTCCCTAAGATGATCAGTGGAGATATTAAAGGATTGTTTATCTTCGGAGAGGATCCGGTCAGAACAGATCCGAATACACATCACGTTATAAAATCTCTTGAGTCACTGGACTTCTTCGCAATTGATGAGCTGTTCATGACTGAGACTGCAAAACTTGCTGATGTTATTCTTCCGGGACGTTCTTATGCTGAAAAAGAAGGAACCTTCTCTAATACTGAGAGACGTGTACAGCGCGTCAGAAAGGCCGTAGAGATTGAAGGTGATACAAAGCCTGATACTTGGATCTTCACTGAGATCATGCGTCGTATGGGCTATCCACAGCCTCATCTGACACCTGCACAGATTATGGATGAAATTGCATCTGTAACTCCTTCATTTGCCGGTATCAGCCATGAAAGACTGGACAGCGAAGAAGTAAACGGACAGGGACTTCAGTGGCCATGTACATCAAAAGATCACCCTGGAACACCAATTATGCACGTAGGAAAATTTGCAAGAGGTCTTGGATATTTCAGACCAGCTGCATACACACCTTCTATGGAGCTTCCAGATGAGGAATATCCTCTGATCATGATGACAGGACGTATTCTCTATCATTACAATGCATGTGCTATGACTGATAAGACAGAAGGGATCAATCAGATTGCCGGCGAGTCCTTTATCGAGTTAAACACAGAAGATGCACAAAAGCTTGGCGTTGAAGACGGAGAGATGGTTTCCATTTCTTCCAGACGTGGAACGATTCAGGCAAAAGCTACCGTATCCTACAAGACAAATCCTGGTGAATGCTGGATGCCTTTCCACTATATCGAAGGTGGTGCAAACTGGCTGACAAGCGATGCACTGGATTCCATCTCAAGTACACCAGAGTACAAAGTATGTACGGTTAAAGTTGAGAAGATTACAGCGTAAATAAGACGGAATACTTATAAGCAAATACATGCCTTTGCGCTCCGAGTACAGAACATTTCGATGAGCTAATAAGCGTGTCAATCGTGTACAGCAATGGCTTACACGATTGACATTATCTCATCTCCATTGTACTCAAGTCGCACATAGGCATGTATTTTGCTTTGTATTCCTGTTTATTGACTGGCTGTTGAAGTTTTATTTACCCTGCAATAAATAAAAAGATGTAATGAAGCTATTCACGTTAGCAATCATGGAAGTTCTTACTGAACATGATTGCTTGTTCTACGGCTCATGGAAACGTCCAGTGCTTGGAGTGTAAGTATAAGCGATGGAGCTCCTTCTATCGTAAACTACAAGACAACATATCTTATTTGCAAATTATCAAACATTTTATTTTCATAGAAATTACAAAAAGCTGCCATGTTTTCACATGACAGCTTTAATATTATCTTATTCAGATGATAGAAGTATTTGCAATTATACAAGCTCGATAAGAACTTCCATAGCTGCGTCACCTTTACGCTGACCAATCTTAACGATTCTTGTGTATCCACCTTTACGATCTGCGTATTTTGGTGCGATCTCGTCAAATAATTTAGCAACAAGATCAACTTCTTTTGTGTTTTTCTTTCTTCCAGCCTGTGCTGTAGGAACCTCTGTTACAGGGTAAAGAACTTTCAGCATCTGGCGGCGAGCGTGAAGTCTGCTAGGCATATCTTTCTTGATTGTCTTGTCAACTTCGTCGTAAACTGTTTTCTTCTTTCCGTCTACAACTTCTTTTACTCTCTTGCCATTTGCATCTTTACGAGCAACTTTAGCTTTTACAGTAACTTCTTCGAAGTTATCTTTCTCTTTTACAGCCATAGCAATAAGACCTTCAGCGATCTTGCGGATCTCTTTAGCCTTAGCTTCTGTTGTAACGATTTTTCCGTTGTTCAGAAGTGCTGTTACCTGGTTTCTTAATAAAGCTTTTCTCTGGCTTGATGTTCTGCCGAGTTTTCTATACTTTGCCATTTTAAATTTCCTCCATATTTAACACTTGGTTATACTCTTCGGGCTTACTAGCCAAATGCTCTGCTGTGCTCTTACGGTCTTACCAGCAGATAACATCTATTTCACTTAATGCTTAACGAATGTATCACCTTACGGCTCACATTCCTATAAGTATTCAGTGTTTACTCTTCTCCTTTGCTTAAGCTTAATCCTAATTCATCAAGCTTAGCAAGAACTTCTTCCAGTGACTTACGTCCAAGGTTACGAACTTTCATCATATCCTCAGATGTTCTGTTTGTGAGCTCTTCAACTGTGTTGATTCCAGCTCTCTTCAGACAGTTGTATGAACGAACAGATAACTCAAGTTCATCAATGCTCATCTCAAGCACTTTCTCTTTCTCGTCATCTTCTTTCTCAATCATGACTTCAGCAGCCTGTGCTACTTCTGACAGATCAATAAAGAGTTTCAGATGCTCGCTCAATACCTTTGCAGCAAGGCTGACTGCCTCATCTGGAAGTAATGTACCATTTGTATATACATCTAATGTCAGTTTATCAAAATCTGTAATCTGTCCGACACGTGTATTCTCAACTGTGAGATTCACGCGCTCCACTGGGGTGTAAATAGAATCGATTGGGATTACTGCAATTGGTAACTCATCGTTCTTATTCTTCTCAGCACTTACATATCCTCTGCCCTTTGTAATGGTCAGCTCCATATATAATTTGCTGTCTGCTCCACCATTCAATGTAGCGATAACAGTCTCTGGATTCATGATCTCAATATCCTGATCTACCTGTATATCTGCAGCTGTGACAACACCTTCACCCTCGAACTCGATATATGCAGTCTTCGGCTCATCTGTCTCAGATGTATTCTTGATAGCCAGTGACTTCAGGTTCATGATGATTTCGGTAACGTCTTCTTTCACTCCTGGGATGGAGCTGAACTCATGCAGAACGCCATCAATCTTTACCTGGCTGATAGCAGATCCTGGTAATGATGAAAGCATAATTCTGCGAAGAGAATTACCTAATGTTGTTCCATAACCTCTTTCCAAAGGCTCTACAACAAATCTTCCATACTTTTTATCTTCTGAAATCTCTGTTATTTCTATATTGGGTTTATTAAAATCAAACACTAAGTCCACCTCCTGTGGGGTTACTGGTTATTATTTAGAATATAACTCGACGATTAACATCTCGTCAACTGGAACATCGATTGCTTCACGTGCTGGAAGCTCTTTAACTGTTCCTTTCAGGTTCTCCTGATCTACTTCTAACCAGTCTGGAACCATACGTCCACCTGTGACCTCTACGATCTCTTTGTATCTTGGAGAGCTCTTTTTAGCCTCTTTGATCTCTACTGTATCACCAGCTTTGATCAGGTAAGATGGAATATTTACCTGCTTACCATTTACAAGTACATGCTTATGATCAACGATCTGTCTAGCTTCACGTCTTGTTCTAGCAAATCCCATACGGAATACTACGTTGTCAAGTCTGGACTCAAGAAGGATCATCAGGTTATCACCTGTCATTCCGTTCATACGCTGAGCTTTCTCGAAGTAGTTTCTGAAAGGTTTCTCTAATACACCATAGATGAATTTAGCTTTCTGTTTCTCACGTAACTGAAGACCATACTCGCTCATCTTTCTATTGGATCTCTTTAACTGTCTGTTAGACTTTTTATCAATTCCTAAATATACTGGATCCATACCGAGGGATCTACATCTTTTAAGAACCGGAACTCTATTTACTGCCATGTTTTAATTTTCCTCCTATAAATATTCGGATACTACAATCCATTAACGTAATTATTGTAACTAGACTCTTCTGCGCTTCGGCGGACGGCAACCATTGTGTGGTACCGGTGTTACGTCTCTGATGCTTGTTACATCGATTCCGCATGCCTGAAGTGCACGGATTGCTGCTTCTCTACCTGAACCTGGTCCTTTAACCATTACGTCAACTGATTTTAAACCATGTACTAATGCTGCTTTAGCTGCTGTTTCAGCTGCCATCTGAGCTGCATAAGGGGTAGATTTTCTTGAACCTCTAAATCCAAGACCGCCCGCACTTGCCCATGAAAGAGCATTTCCCTGAGCATCTGTTAATGTAACGATTGTGTTATTAAAAGATGACTGAATGTGAGCCTGTCCATGTTCAACGTTTTTCTTGACACGTTTCTTTGTCACTTTCTTTGTAACTTTCTTTGCCATAATAAAACTAACCTACGCTTTCCTTTTTGTGTTATTTGTTATTTGTTACTTATTTCTTCTTGTTTGCTACTGTTCTCTTAGGACCTTTTCTTGTTCTTGCATTTGTCTTAGTCTTCTGACCACGAACCGGAAGTCCTTTTCTGTGACGGATTCCTCTATAGCATCCGATCTCCTGTAATCTCTTGATGTTCAGAGCGATCTCTCTTCTAAGATCTCCTTCTACAGTCTGAGTCTCGTCGATTACTGCACTGATTTTCTTTACATCGTCGTCTGTAAGATCTCTACAACGAATATCAGGATTAACTCCTGCCTGTGCTAAGATACGGGTTGCGCTTGTTCTACCGATTCCGTAGATATAAGTTAATCCGATCTCAACTCGTTTGTCTCTTGGTAAATCTACACCTGCAATACGTGCCATGTGACTGTTCCTCCACTTTCTTTGTTTGTTATCGTCTTTAATAGGGGACACATCTCCATGTCCCAGGCATGTTCGGTATCATGCCCTTTCCGGTCACCGCATCTTTTATGGAAGCTGCGCGGTAATGACGGACCGGCATTAGAAGCAATATACGAGGAATCATCACCGGCTAAAGGTGTTCCTTGTATATTTAAAATAGTCTCTACACACCGCCTGGCGTGTCCTGACTATCAGCCGCCTAATTAATTAACCCTGTCTCTGTTTGTGTTTCGGGTTTTCGCAGATAATGCGAACGCTTCCTTTTCTTTTGATTACTTTGCATTTTTCGCAAATTGGTTTTACTGATGATCTAACCTTCATTAGGGGATCCTCCTTTCATCCATTGCTCTGCCTTTTGTTTCGCACGGTTTCTTTTATCATATCATTTTGCAACTCATGAAAATATCTGAAGACTGTATCACCGACTGTTCTTCAAATATATGATAACGCAAATATAAGCGCCCAGAAACGCGCTTATATATTGTAGCATTATATCTCAAATAAAGTCAATACTTTTTCTTGAGTTTTTTAAATTTTTTCAAGTATTTTTTCGAATATTTTTTTTAGCTTATTTTAATGTCTATTTTCGAATTTTCAGATATATTTCTATATCCTTTTCAAGATTATTTTAAATCTCTTCCTATTTATCTCTCCAGATAATTCTTCCTTTTGAAAGATCATATGGGGATAACTCAAGTGTTACTTTATCTCCTGGTAAGATCTTGATAAAGTTCATTCTAAGTTTTCCGCTGATGTGTGCCAGAACCTGATGTCCATTCTCAAGTTCAACCTGAAACATTGCGTTTGGTAATTTTTCTACTACTGTTCCTTCAATTTCTATTACGTCAGCTTTTGACATATACGCTTCCTCCTAATTCTGATTATCTTCCTTATTCCAAATTTTGATCCATCTTTTTATGTCCACATCTGTGGCGCCCTGAATATCAAAGCTTTCTTTGATCAACTGGACATGCTTCTTCTTTTTCTTTTTCGGCTTATCCAGTGTTCTTACTTTTCCATCCACTAAATATACGTATGCCTCTTCAACCTTTGTGATTACATACACCTTTCCGGCATCATGTCCACTTTTGGACCGGGCCATCATTCCTGTTTCAAACTGTTCCATAGCGATCTCTCCTATATTTGAGTTTCTCTCGAATCATAATATTGAATTCGAATCTGACTGTCAGATCGTTTTCTTCTATTATAATACCTTCTCACTAAGCGAGAGAAGTTTTGGTTCTCCCTCTGTGATCAGCACTGTATTTTCATAATGTGCTGCTAGTGAACCATCTCTGGTGACAACTGTCCAGTCATCATCCAGCCAGTCAACTTCATGACCACCTGCCGTGATCATTGGTTCAATCGCTAATGTCATACCTGCTTTCAGAAGCATTCCCTTCCGGTTCATCCTGAAATTCGGAATTTCAGGTGCCTCATGCAGATGTGTTCCTATTCCGTGTCCACACAGATCACGAACAACACCATATCCATGTTCTTTGGCGTAATCTCCGATTGCACCGGATATATCAAATAAATGATTACCTTCTCTGGCATATTTTATACCTTCAAAGAAACATTCTTTTGTTATCTGCATCAGATTTTTTGCTTCTTTACTGATTTCACCTACTCCATAAGTTCTGGCCGCATCTGAATGATACCCTTTGTAGATGACTCCTGCATCCAGACTTACAATATCTCCGTCCTGAATCAGTCGGTGTTTGTCCGGTATTCCATGAACAACTTCCTGATTCAGAGATACGCAGATGGATGCCGGATATCCGTTATAATTCAGGAAGGAAGGAATACAATCATAACTGCGTATAATCTCTTCTCCTAATCTGTCGATATCCAGCGTACTCATCCCCGCATGGAGCGCGTCACGTAGTTCATTATGTACAATCTCAAGAATTCTTCCGGCTTCTGCCATTAGTTCAATTTCTCTTGCTGATTTTATCGTGACCGGCATGCTGTTACGCTCCTAAAATCTCCACAATGTTCTGGAACACAACATCAATGTCAACTGTTCCGTCAACTGTCTTTAAGATTCCTGCATTTGTGTAGTAATCAATCAGTGGCTGTGTCTGCTCGTGATATACATCAAGACGTTTCTTTACTGTCTCCGGTTTATCATCATCACGAAGAATGAGTTCTTTACCACATACATCACAGATTCCTTCAACTTTTGTAGGAGCATATTCCAGATGGTATGTAGCTCCACAGCCAACACAGGCACGACGTCCACCCATACGGTGAATGATATTCTCATCCGGTACATCTACATCAATTGCATAATCCATCTTCTGTCCAAGCTCTGCCAGTGCTTTATCAAGTGCTTCTGCCTGAGGAATGGTTCTCGGAAATCCATCCAGAACATATCCATTCTTGCAGTCTTCCTGATTCACACGATCAACTACGAGATCAACTACCAGTTCATCCGGTACAAGAAGTCCCTGATCCATATATGTTTTTGCTTTTTTACCAAGCTCTGTTCCCTCTTTGATATTAGCTCTGAAGATATCTCCAGTAGAAATGTGTGGGATTTCGTACTTAGCTGCAATTTTCTTAGCCTGTGTGCCTTTTCCAGCTCCTGGCGCACCTAACATAATAATCTTCATAATTACTCTCCTTTATAGCATAATAACCCGCGAAAGAATCTTCCGCGAGTTATCCTGCTTATTTATTCAAAAAACCTTTGTAATTTCGTACAAGCATCTGTGACTCGATCTGCTTAAGTGTCTCTAAGATTACACTGACAATGATGATCAGTGATGTACCACCAAAGGACACGCTTGCTCCTAACCATCCATTAAAAATGATCGGTACAAGCTGAATCAATACAAGACCACATGCGCCAACAAAGATAATGTAATTCAGAATCTTTGTCAAATACTCAACAGTCGGTTTTCCTGGACGGATACCCGGGATAAATCCACCATTTTTCTTCATGTTATTTGCAATCTCTAACGGATTAAATGTAATTGATGTATAGAAATAAGCAAAAAATACTGTCAAAATGATGTATACTGCCAGTCCCCAGCTATATTTCGGCATCTGAGGATTACACCAGTTACCCTGATTAAGACCTCTTAAAATCTCGCTTCCGATTCCTGTTCCATTTCCCTTGCCGGCAAATGTTGCAATCACAATCGGGAACTGCATCAATGAAGATGCAAAGATAATCGGGATAACACCTGCAGTATTGACTTTCAGCGGAATGTTCGTGGACTGTCCACCGTAAGTTCTTCTTCCCATCACCTTCTGTGAATACTGTACTGCAATTCTTCTCTCGCCGTCCTGAAGTACTACTACGAATACAACAAGTACGAGGATAATAGCAACTATAATAACAACAGCAAGTCCACCTGATGCGAGACTTTTTCCTTTTACGAATTTCGTAAAGAGCGTTGTCATATCGCTTGGAATACGTGAGATAATATTAATTACCAACACAATTGAAATTCCATTTCCTACACCTTTTTCAGTAATCCGCTCACCAATCCACATCAGAAATGTAGAGCCTGCGGTCAGTGTAAGAACTACGATTGCAGCATTCACAAAATTAAATTCTTTCAAAAGTCCCTGTCTTCCGAAACCAACGGCCATAGCTGTTGACTCCATAAGAGCAAGTCCAACTGTCAGATAACGTGTGATTGCTACAATCTTCTTTCTTCCATCTTCTCCATCTTTCTGCATCTCCTCAAGTTTCGGAATTGCGATTGTAAGAAGCTGGACAATAATGGAAGATGTAATGTATGGAGTAATGCTCAATGCCAGAATTGACATCTGCTCAAAAGAGCCTCCGGTGAAAGCGTTAAACAAGTTGAACGCCTCCCCGGAATTCTGAGCAAAAAACTCTTTAATATAAGTCGGATCTACTCCTGGTGTAGGCAACTGTGATCCCAGTCTGATTACGATCAACATCAAAAAAGTATATCCAAGTTTTCTACGAATATCCTTTGTTTGAAATGCCCTTCGAAATGTCTCTAACATTAGATCACCTCTGCTTTTCCACCTAACGCCTCAATCTTAGCTACTGCACCAGCACTAAATGCATTTGCCTGAACAGTAAGCTTCTTTGTGAGCTCACCGTTACCAAGAATCTTAACACCATCTCTTGGATTCTTAACGATTCCCTGCTCGATCAGTGTTTCTACGGAAACAACTGCATCATTGTCAAATACTTCAAGAGCACTTACGTTAATTCCAACGATAGTCTTAGAATTTCTGTTTGTAAATCCTCTCTTAGGTATTCTTCTATATAATGGCATCTGACCACCTTCGAAACCTGGTCTTGGTGCTCCAGAACGAGCTTTCTGACCTTTGTGTCCCTTACCAGCTGTCTTACCATTTCCAGAACCGTGTCCACGTCCTCTTCTGAAATTATCACTCTGTTTTGCTCCATCAGCAGGTCTTAAGTTTGATAAATCCATTGTGACACCTCCTTATCTGAATTTTAATCTATGCTTCTTCTACTTTTACCAGGTGCTGAACCTGTTTGATCATTCCTCTTGTAGCTGCGTTATCCGGCAGAACTACTGTCTTATTAAGCTTCTTTAAACCTAAAGCTTCAACAGTTTTCTTATGCTTCGGAACAGCTCCAATTGTAGATTTTACTAATGTTACTTTTAAATCTGCCATTTCACTCTTCCTCCTTAGCCTAAGATTTCTTCTACTGATTTACCGCGAAGTTTAGCTACTGCTTCCGGAGTTTTTACCTGACGTAATCCCTCAACAGTTGCAAGAACAACGTTCTGCTTATTGTTTGAACCAAGAGATTTTGTACGAATGTTCTTGATTCCTGCCATCTCGATTACGGCACGTGCCGGACCACCGGCGATAACTCCAGTTCCTTCCGGAGCCTTCTTAAGAAGCACGGAAGCTCCTCCGAATTTTCCGATAAAATCATGTGTAATACTATCGTTCTCATCTAATGCTACTTTGATGAGGTTCTTTGCAGCATCCTCTTTACCTTTGCGGATTGCTTCCGGAATCTCAGTAGCTTTTCCTAAACCAGCGCCAACATGACCGTTCTTGTCACCAACAACTACTAAAGCTGTGAATCTCATATTACGGCCACCCTTAACAACTTTCGTTACACGTTTAATTGACACTACTTTTTCTTCTAGCTCTAACTGACTAGCATCAATACGTTCCTGTCTCATGTGTGCTCCTCCTTCTAGAAATTCAACCCAGCTTCTCTAGCTGCGTCTGCTAATGCCTGAATTTTACCCTGGTAAATAAATCCGCCTCTATCGAAGACAACGTCTTTAATACCTTTCTCAAGTGCCTTCTCGGCAATGACTTTTCCTAAATATGCTGCTGCATCAACGTTGTTAGTTTTCTCCAGGTTTGCTTTCACATCTTTCTGAAGAGTGGAAGCGGAAACCAGTGTATTTCCAACTGTATCGTCAATAATTTGAGCATACATATGATTATTACTTCTAAACACAGCTAAGCGTGGACACTCTGTTGTTCCAGCTAAACGGTTACGTAATTTTCTGTGCTTGTTTACACGAACTTCACTTCTTGATTTCTTGCTAACCATTTTCACACTCTCCTTACTTATTTTTTACCAGTCTTACCAACTTTACGTCTGATAACTTCATCAGCATACTTAATACCTTTACCTTTGTAAGGCTCCGGTCTTCTCTTGTCTCTGATCTCAGCCGCAAACTGGCCAACTTTTTCTTTACTGATTCCTTTAACGATGATCTTGTTCTGACCTTCAACTACTGTCTCAACGCCTTCAGGATCTGTCATCTCAACTGGATGAGAATAACCAAGGTTCAGTGTTAATTTGTTTCCTGATTTTGCTGCTCTGTATCCAACACCGTTAACTTCCAGGACTTTCTCGTATCCGTTTGTTACACCAATAACCATGTTATTGATCAGTGTTCTTGTAAGACCATGTAAAGATTTCATTTTCTTTAAATCGTTTGGTCTTGTTACAACAACTTCATCACCTTCCTGCTTGATTTCCATCTCTGTAGGAAGTGCTTTCTCAAGTGTTCCTTTTGGACCTTTTACAGTCACTACATTGTTTTCTTTAATCTCAACAGTAACTCCTGCCGGGATTGCGATTGGATGTCTTCCGATACGTGACATATCTAAATCCTCCTTAACTTAGATTCTCGGAATGAGTCTTTGCTCACTCTGTTTTCAGTTTCAATTGTTCAGTGCCTACCAAATGTAGCAGAGAACTTCTCCACCAACGCCAAGCTTTCTAGCTTCTTTGTCAGTGATTACACCGTGGTTTGTGGAAATGATTGCTGTTCCCAGTCCTCCAAGTACTCTCGGAAGATCTGCGCTGTTAGCGTATACACGAAGACCTGGTTTAGAGATTCTTCTAAGTCCTGTGATAACTTTCTCATTCTTGTCTGCACCATATTTTAATGTAATATGGATTGTTTTGAATACTCCATCTTCTACGATGTCATATTTCTCGATATATCCTTCATCTAATAAGATATTTGCGATTGCAAGCTTCATCTTGGATGAAGGTACATCTACTGTATCATGTTTAGCAGTATTTGCATTACGGATTCTTGTAAGCATATCTGCAATTGGATCGCTCATAGTCATGAATTGTTTTCCTCCTCTTCTGATGGATTGTTTAATGTAGTTCTCTTCGCCGGGCTCGTGGAATACCTCGCCAGACTCAGAGAACGGCCTTCTCACTAAACTCGGCCGGCGCTGGGCGCTTGGCCTCGCCAAGTGTTCAGTGCCTACCAGCTTGCTTTCTTAACGCCTGGAATCTGTCCTTTGTATGCCAGTTCACGGAAGCAAACACGGCAGATACCATATTTTCTTAAATATGCATGAGGACGTCCACAAATTCTGCAACGATTATATTCTCTTGTAGAGAATTTCTGCTGACGCTGCTGTTTTACTTTCATTGCTGTCTTAGCCATAATTTACCTCCCTATTTTGTAAAAGGCATATTGAACTGTGTAAGCAGCTCACGAGCCTCTTCATCTGTATTCGCTGTTGTAACGAAGATGATATCCATACCTCTTACCTTGTCAACCTTATCATACTCGATCTCAGGGAAGATAAGCTGTTCTTTGATACCAAGAGCGTAATTTCCTCTTCCGTCAAATGCGTTAGGATTTACACCTCTGAAGTCACGTACACGAGGGAGTGCAAGGTTAACCAGACGGTCAACGAACTCATACATCTTCTCTCCTCTTAAAGTAACTTTACAACCGATTGCCATTCCTTCTCTCAGTTTGAAGTTAGCAACGGACTTTCTAGCTCTACAAACAACTGCTTTCTGTCCTGTGATCTTCTCAAGATCAGCAATTGCGGAATCTAACAGTTTTGCATTGTCTTTTGCCTCGCCAACACCCATGTTGATTACAACTTTATCAAGTTTTGGCACTTCCATAATATTCTTATAACCGAACTTTTTCGTTAATGCATCAACGATTTCGTTCTGGTACTGTTCTTTCAGTCTACTCAAAGCTTAAGCCCTCCTTCCTCAATTAATCGATCACTTCACCAGTAGATTTTGCAAAACGAACCTTCTTGTCTCCATCCATTTTGATTCCAACTCTTGTAGCTTTACCTTTGTGTAAGTACATAACGTTGGAAATGTCGATAGATCCTTCCTGGTGAACGATTCCACCATTCTGGTTTGTCATGCTAGGTTTTGTATGTTTTGTAAGCATGTTAACGCCTTCTACAGTAACTCTTCCGTTCTTGTGATCTACAGCGATAACTTTGCCTTCTTTGTCTTTATCTTTACCAGCGATAACTTTAACTGTATCACCTTTTTTAATTTTTAACATTGCCATTCCTTTGCACCTCCCTACAGTACTTCCGGAGCTAAGGAAACAATTCTCATGAAGTGTTTGTCACGAAGCTCTCTTGCTACTGGCCCAAAGATACGGGTTCCTCTTGGTGTCTTATCGTCTTTTATAATTACAGCAGCGTTTTCGTCGAAACGGATGTAAGATCCATCTTTACGGCGAGTACTGTTTACAGTACGAACAACTACAGCTTTAACTACATCGCCTTTTTTAACAACGCCGCCTGGTGTTGCATCTTTAACAGTCGCAACAATAACGTCTCCGATACTTGCATATCTTCTTGTTGAACCGCCAAGTACGCGGATACACAGTAACTCTTTCGCACCTGTGTTGTCTGCTACTTTAAGTCTGCTTTCTTGCTGTATCATGCAGGTTTCCCTCCTTATACTATTTCACTTTTTCCATAACTTCAACAAGTCTCCATCTCTTGTCTTTTGACAGAGGTCTTGTTTCCATAACTTTTACTTTGTCTCCGATGTTGCATTCATTGTTCTCATCATGAGCTTTCAGCTTATATGTCTTCTTTACAATCTTTTTGTAAAGCGGATGTTTTACATGATCTTCGATTGCAACAACGATGGTTTTATCCATTTTATTACTGATAACCTTACCAACTCTGGTTTTTCTAAGATTTCTTTCCACAGTCTGTAACTCCTTTCCTGGGGTTTATGAGTCTACTCTTAATTCTGAGCTGCCTTTTCAGTAATTACTGTCTGAATTCTGGCAATATTTCTTCTAACTTCTTTGATTCTGCTTGTGTTGTCTAACTGATTTGTTGCGTTCTGGAATCTTAAGTTGAAGAGTTCCTTTTTAGCAGCTACTAATTCTTCATTCAGCTCTGCAGCTGATTTTGTCTTTAAATCTTCTACAAATGCATTAATTTTCACTGTTATCACCGCCTTCTAAGTCTGCGCGAGAAACTACTTTACATTTACATGGCAGCTTGTGTGTTGCAAGACGAAGAGCTTCTTTAGCTACTTCCTCAGCTACTCCGGAAATCTCGAACATTACGCGACCCGGTTTAACAACTGCTACCCAGTACTCTAAGGTTCCTTTTCCAGAACCCATACGTGTCTCAGCTGGTTTCGTAGTTACAGGTTTATCAGGGAATATTTTGATCCAAACTTTACCACCACGTTTGATATAACGAGTCATAGCAACACGGGCAGCCTCGATCTGGTTGGAACGGATCCAGCATGGCTCCATTGCAACGATACCATATTCACCATTAGTAATCTTGTTTCCGCGAAGAGCTTTACCCTTCATGGAACCACGGAATTGTTTACGACGTTTTACTCTTTTTGGCATTAACATGATTATCTATCTCCTTCCTTATGTGCTCTCTCCGGAAGAACCTCGCCTTTGTAAATCCAAACTTTAACTCCAACTTTACCATAAGTTGTGTTTGCCTCAGCGAATCCGTAGTCAATGTCTGCTCTCAGTGTCTGAAGTGGAATTGTTCCCTCGCTGTAGAACTCTGTACGAGCCATATCAGCTCCACCAAGACGTCCGGATACGGAAGTTTTAACTCCGAGTGCTCCAGACTTCATTGTTCTGGACATGCATGATTTCATAGCACGTCTGAATGAAATACGGTTCTCAAGCTGTAATGCGATATTCTCTGCTACTAACTGAGCGTCTTTATCCGGTCTCTTGATCTCTTTGATATCAACAACTAATTTCTTGTCAGTAAACTGTGCAAGCTCACCTTTTACTTTCTCGATCTCAGCTCCGCCTTTACCGATAACAACACCCGGTTTAGCTGTATAAATTGTAATCTTAACGCGATCAGATGCTCTTTCGATCTCGATCTTGGAAACACCAGCGCTGTATAATCTCTTCTTAAGATACGTTCTGATTTCATGGTCTTCTACCAGGTAGTCTGCAAAATCCTTTTCTGCATACCACTTAGAGTCCCAGTCTTTGATAACACCGACTCTTAAGCCATGAGGATTAACTTTCTGTCCCATGATTGTCCTCCTTATCTTTCATCAAGCACGAGTGTAATGTGGCTCATTCTCTTCTCGATTCTGTAAGCTCTACCCTGTGCTCTAGGTCTGATTCTCTTCATTGTTGGTCCTTTGTTTGCATAAGCCTCTGCAATATAAAGGTTCTCAGCATTCATACCGTTATTGTTCTCAGCATTTGCGATTGCTGACTCTAATAATTTCTTTATTAAACTAGAAGCATATCTTGGATTATAAGTTAAAATACCAAGTGCTGTCTGTACATCCTTACCTCTGATGGCATCCAATACGAAGCATGCTTTCTGTACGGAAACTCTTGCATAAGATAACTTAGCAGAAGGTCTCGTATCTTTGTTAGCATTTCTTTCTCTCTTAATCTGGGATCTGTGTTGTCCTTTAGCCATGGATGAACCCTCCTTTCACAATATAATTATCTAACTTTTGATTTCTTCTCGTCTTTTCCATGTCCTCTGTATGTTCTGGTTGCTACGAACTCTCCGAGTTTGTGTCCAACCATATCTTCTGTTACATATACAGGTACATGTTTTCTTCCGTCGTGAACGGCGATTGTATGTCCAACCATGCTTGGGAAGATTGTAGAACGGCGGGACCATGTCTTGATTACAGACTTGTCTCCTGCTGCGTTCATTGCGTCAACCTTCTTAAGCAGGCTTGCATCTGCGAATGGGCCTTTTTTAACTGAACGTGCCATAGGTTCTAACCTCCTTACGAAAACTATTTAATAGATTTACCATCTCTTCTTCTTACGATCATCTTGTTAGAAGCTTTATTTTTCTTTCTTGTCTTAAGACCAAGTGCTGGTTTACCCCAAGGTGTACATGGACCCGGACGTCCGATTCCAGTCTTACCTTCACCACCACCATGCGGATGGTCATTCGGGTTCATAACAGAACCACGAACTGTCGGTCTGATACCCATGTGACGTGTACGACCTGCTTTACCAATGTTGATCAGGTTGTGGTCACCATTTCCTACTACTCCGATAGAAGCTCTGCACTCAAGCGGAACCATTCTCATCTCTCCTGAAGGAAGTCTCAGTGTTGCATACTTTCCTTCTTTAGCCATTAACTGAGCGCTGTTACCAGCAGAACGAACCATCTGTCCGCCCTTTCCTGGGTGAAGCTCGATGTTGTGGATCTGTGTACCTACTGGAATCTGAGAAAGTGGTAAGCAGTTTCCTACTCTAACCTCAGCCTCTGGTCCATTCATGACTTTCATGCCGTCTTTTAATCCTTCTGGTGCAAGGATATAAGCTTTCTCACCATCTTCGTAGCAGATCAGAGCGATGTTAGCTGTTCTGTTCGGATCGTACTCGATACCGATTACTGTAGCAGCGATTCCATCTTTTCTTCTCTTGAAGTCGATAATTCTATATTTTTTCTTAGCTCCGCCTCCGCGGTGTCTAACTGTGATTTTTCCCTGGTTGTTACGGCCTGCCTGTCTGCTCTTTGGAGCTAACAGAGATTTCTCTGGTGTCTTTTTTGTGATTTCTGAAAAATCAGAACCAGTCATCTGTCTTCTGGAAGGCGTATATGGGTTATATGTCTTAATTCCCATGGTGTTTCTCCTTTCGATTGTTTATTATCACGGTTGCTTTCCGTATGCATTGAGCACGACGAGTTTCCTCATGTGCTCTCCAAAGATCTTAGAGACCCTGGAAGATCTCGATATCTTTGCTGTCCTCAGTTAACTGTACGATTGCTTTCTTTGTTGCAGCAGTCTTACCATATTTGAATGTTCCGCGAACTCTTTTCTTCTTTCCTTCGCAGTTCATTGTGTTAACTTTCGCTACCTTTGTTCCGTCGAACATTTTCTCAACGGCTTCTTTGATCTGAGATTTTGTTGCTTCCGGGTGTACAAGGAATGTGTATTTCTTATCTCCCATGAGCTCCATTGTCTTCTCAGTTACAACTGGTTTAAGGATTACATCATAATACTGAACGTTTGCCATTATGCGTACACCTCCTCGATTGCTTTAACAGCAGCCTTTGTTGCGATTACTGTGTTGTATTTCATAACATCATACACATTGATCGTATTAGTTCTAGCTGTTTTAACACCAGCGATGTTCTTTGCAGAAAGCTCTGCGTTAACATTTCCGTCCTCTAATACTACTAATGCTTTAGATACGTTTAAGTTCTTAAGTGCGTTTGCTACATTCTTTGTTTTGATCTCATCAAATGTAAGTGAGTCAACTACGATGAACTTGTTCTCTTCTACTCTGGAAGTAAGAGCGGATTTCAGAGCTGCTCTCTTCTCTTTCTTGTTCATTTTGAATGAGTAATCTCTCGGTACTGGTGCGAATACTACTCCGCCGCCTGTCCACTGTGGAGCTCTTGTTGAACCCTGTCTTGCATGACCAGTTCCTTTCTGTCTCCATGGTTTTCTTCCACCACCGGAAACTTCAGAACGTGTTTTAGCTTTCTGTGTTCCCTGACGGTTATTTGCAAGCTGATTAACAACTGCCATGTGTACAAGGTGCTCGTTAACCTCAACACCAAATACCGCATCGCTTAATTCGATTGTCTCAACTTCTTTACCTTCGATATTATAAACAGATACGTTTGCCATTTTAAGTCTTCCTCCTTCCTCGTCAAAACCTAGTTAGCTTTTACTGCTTCTCTAATTGTTACTAAGGATTTCTTAGGTCCCGGTACAGAGCCTTTTACTAAAAGAAGGTTGTTCTCTGCATCTACACGGACAACTTCAAGATTCTGAATTGTAATCTTTTTGCTTCCCATGTGTCCTGGCATCTTCTTTCCTTTGAATACTTT
Organism: Dorea sp. 210702-DFI.3.125; assembly: GCF_020560945.1. NCBI lineage: Bacteria > Bacillati > Bacillota > Clostridia > Lachnospirales > Lachnospiraceae > Dorea > Dorea sp. 210702-DFI.3.125. The sequence goes on along the minus strand of NZ_JAJCNF010000005.1, from coordinate 30,556 downwards.
ACTCGGATCAGATGCAGCACCGTTAGATCCCTGATGACGATGGAATTTAGAACCGTGAGCCATAGGTCCTCTGTGCTGGTTGTGTCTCTTAATAGCACCCTGGAATCCTTTTCCTTTAGAAATGGCAGTAGCGTCGATCTTGTCGCCAGCTTCAAAAATGTCAGCTTTGATCTCCTGTGCAAGTGCATAATCAGCTGTGTTCTCGAATTTGAACTCTTTTACGAATCTCTTTCCAGTTACTCCAGCTTTTGCGAAATGTCCCTGCTCAGCCTTGGTTACACCATGACGATGAACGATTTCCTTTTTACCATTTTTGTCTTTGTTTACAGTTTTGTCTTTCTTGTCAACGAATCCAACCTGTACAGCTTCGTAACCGTCATTCTCTACAGTCTTGATCTGTGTTACTACACAAGGACCAGCCTGAAGTACAGTTACAGGTGTCAGTGTTCCGTCTTCATTGAAGATCTGAGTCATTCCGACTTTTGTAGCTAAGATAGCTTTCTTCATTATAATTACCTCCTGTGATTTACAGCGGAACGCAACTTGGCGTTCATCCTAAATTTTAGGAATTACTGTGTTTTATTTGTTTTTCATTTTGATATCGATATAAACACCTGCTGGCATCTCTAATCTTGATAATGCATCTACAGTCTTCTGTGTAGGTGTTACGATATCGATCAGTCTCTTATGAGTTCTCTGCTCGAACTGCTCTCTGGAGTCTTTGTACTTGTGAACAGCTCTTAAGATTGTTACAACTTCCTTCTTAGTTGGAAGTGGAACCGGTCCGCTCACCTGTGCTCCGTTCTTCTTTACAGTTTCGATGATTTTTTTTGCGGATGCATCTACTAACTGATGATCATACGCTTTTAATGTGATTCTCATTACTTGACTTGCCATAAAAAAAGTCGCCTCCTTTTCGTACTTTTAACTTCAGTACGACAAGCGGTGACTGTACACTCTCCCGTGTGTGTCGTGAGAAACTCACACGTTGTTTCATACTTATACCTAATGGTAATCAGTAATCAGTTTTTGATTCGTACAGTGACTTGTCGCCAGTTTCCTAACTTGACATTCGCTCCACGGAAAACCCGTCATTCTCGACGGCAACCTCGCGCTTCATTGCTATCATGTCACAGCTCTCTTAGTATATCTAATCCAAGGCAATAATGCAAGTCTTTTTTTTATTTTTTTGTACTTTTTCCAGTACAATCTAAAACCACGTATTTTCAAGGGTTGCACACATTTTGGGGTTCTTCTTTCAAGAATGCCGAGGCATTCTCGCTGCGAGGTGCGCGTCATGCAATTGCATGGCATACCTCTACTGCGCACCTCTGCAATCCTGCGGGAGTCATCTCTCAGCTGATATATAATAATAACCTTTTTCCTGTAAGCGTTCTAAAAAACACTTTGTATTCTATTTATTTTATCGGACAAAAGAAAAAGCACGACATCTGCTCATGTCGTGCTCTTTCTTTTTGGTATGTCATTGAGAGGTTTTCCTCGTTGCATTGCAGTTTGTTATTATATACAAAGCTGGGGAATGCTCCTCTGAAGAGGAAGTATATATATTAATTGGAGTTTACCGTCGCAAGACTATTCTTGGGGGAAACAGTCGGCAACAGCTTAACTGCAATCACAACCAAAGTTGTCATTTAACTTAAACATGTCTCAAAATATAATAGCAGCCATCTATATGAATCATATTAAGATAACCGCCGTTGGTCTGAACATCTTTAAGTTGCTTATAATATACCACTTGTAAGCGCTTTCGTCAATTGAATCCCAGTGTTTTTTGTATTTTTATACGATATGACAAATAAGCATTTTCATTCTCTACTCTTTTAGTCAATTTACCCATTCTAATTATTGTACTTCTATATAATTAATGCTTTTCATAATGTTTTTCTATTATTTTTGTAACTTATCGTTCTTTTTTGAAGTTTCCTGTAATTTATTGTCTTTCTTTTTTCTTCCCTGATTATTTTAAAGATTCTATTTTCAATTTCTTTCGTTTTTCTCAATGAGTTTTTATATATAAAAATGCATTTTCTTACATTTTTTCCTATTTTAGAACAAAGAATGTGCCTTGGCACATTCTAGCGCCTGCGGTGGTCGCTTGCGACATCTTCAGTATACGCCGCAGTGCGCATCCTGCCGGAGGCTTTTTGTATAATAGGAAATGCAATTTCCTATTATACAAAAAAGATCCATCGCTCTTGCAATGGATCTGAAACCTCTCTTTTGGCGGAGGCATGTGGGAATCGAACCCACCCGGGACGCTCTTAACGCCCCACACTAGTTTTGAAGACTAGGAGGCACACCAGTTACCCAACTACCCCCGTATTAAATTACGCACGTTTTAATCACGCTATGATAGAATATCATATTTTTCGATATTTTACAAGTATTTATTGCATTTTTTTATACAAGACACTCATGCAGGTCTTCTGGTTCAATCCCGACCTTCTCCATCATGGCAACGATCTCTTCTCTCTCGTCAAGTGCCGCGCACCAGGAAAGTCCACATCCTGCTGAGATAGCTCTTGGAACCGGGATGATTCTGCCCGGTGTATTATTCTCTTTACATGCCTTTTCCATAGCCATCGCATCTGCAGTTGTATGGAAAGTAACTACCAGTTTCAATTCTTTTTTTCTCATCAGTGTCTTCCTTTTCTATCTCAAGTTATGCTTTATCTTTTTTTACTCTTCATCCTGTGCAAGCTCTTCAATTGCACGGATTGCAGTTTCAATTTCCTCATCTGTATTGTAATGGGAAAAACTAAATCTCACTGCTCCTTGTTCTACATTTCCAAGTGCTTCGTGTGCCAGTGGAGCACAATGACCACCCGGTCTTGTAGAAATACCATATTCCGTAAGCAATTCATCACTGACCTCTGCTGAATCATAATCTCCAATATTCAGTGCGACAATCGCACAACGGTTCTTTGTGCTGAAATCACCATATACCGTAACATTCGGAATATCTTTAACACCTTCATAAAATTTCCACATCAGTTCCTGCTCGCGCTCCCTAATCGTGTCAATCCCAGTCTCTTCCAGATATGCAAGAGCTGCATTCATTCCCGCAATACCATGACCATTGAGTGTTCCTGCCTCCAATGCTGTCGGCATCTCCACCGGATGTTTTTTATTGTAAGTCTGAACTCCGCTTCCACCGCTCAACAATGGTTGCACTGTAAGCCCTTCTCTGACATACAGACCTCCGGTCCCCTGCGGAGCAAGCAGACCTTTGTGTCCAGTAAAACAAAGCACGTCAATATTCATTTTCTGAACATCAATCGGAAATACTCCCGCCGTCTGAGATGCATCTACGATCAAAAGAACTCCGTGTCTATGTGCCATCTCACCGACAGCTGCAACATCCACATAATTTCCTGTAAGATTGGAACCATTGGTACATACTATAGCTTTTGTCTTTGGCGTGATCGCAGCTTCCATATCTTCCAGGGAAAAATTCCCCTGCTTGTCTGCTTTTATAATCGTAAGCTTCGCGCCTCTTTCTTCCATCTCATAGAGTGGTCGAAGCACAGAGTTATGCTCCAGCATGGTTGTGATCACATGATCTCCCGGTTCAATCAATCCTTTAATCGCAATATTCAGACTCTCCGTCGAATTCATTGTAAACACAATCTGCTTCGGATTTTCTGCCCCAAATAATTTTGCAAGCCTTTCTCTCGTATCATAAATAATTCTTGATGCACTTAAAGACGCCTCATTCGCACCACGTCCGGCATTTCCCATAGAACTCATAGCTGCGACTACCGCATCGATCACCGTCTTCGGTTTATGCATAGTCGTTGCCGCATTATCCATATATATCACGCTAATATCCCCTTTCGTCGCTTCTATATATTTATTGTACGATGCCAGGGTCCCAACATCATTGTACAAACTTAATTCTATCTCTTTCTCTTTCTTTAAACAAGTCACTGATATATTTCATAGTCATTTATATATTTCATAGTCACTTATATGTTCCGTAACCACTATTCTATGTCATATACTTCCTTTACGATCCGGATAAAACGGTCTGCCGATCTTGTCATCTGATAATTTTTATTATAGACCAGATTGATATCTCGTCCTTCATCAGCGCCCGGAATCGGGAATATAAGCAGGCCATCTTCATCCTCAGCTGCCAGTCTGGAAAGAACCGTAATCCCCATGCCTTGTTTTACAGACTTTTTAATTGTCTCCTGATTCGCAATGCTCGCCACAATATCCAAATCCTCCATGGATATTCCAGCATTTTTCAACTGTTTTTCCGCTTCTTTTCTAGTACCTGATCCTTCTTCACGTAAAATCAGCGGTTTCCTTTTGATCCAGTCAATGTCATCACGATTCTGTTCTTTCAGTATTCTATATTCCGGTGTATCCGGAGTGATCACAGCCAGTTCATCCTTATAGAAAGGTATGTACTTGCAGTGCTTTTTCTCAAGTACAGTACCTGTAAAGCCGACATCGACCATGTGATCTACAACCTGTGTAACCACTTCACTACTATCGGTTTCCATAATCTTAATCTGCTCTTTTGGATAGCGTTCTCTGTAACACATCAATACTTTCGGCAGAAGATACTGCGCAGGTATTGTTGATGCCGCAATTGTGATAAAATGTTTTCCATCATCACTATCCATATAAAACCGTTCTTCTATCGCCTTTTCAAGATCTGTGATCTGCTTCGCATAACGGTACAGATCTTTTCCGTCATCTGACAGACTTACTTCTTTTGTATTTCTTATAAATAACCGTACATTCAATTCCTTTTCCAGGGAGGAAATATGCGCACTGATTGTCGGCTGTGTCAGGAAAAGTTCTTTGGCAGCCTTCGAAAAGCTGCCGCTTTCAGATACCTGTACAAAAGCCTCTAATTGTTTCAAGTTCATTAGTATGCTACCCTTTCACTTTCCGCTCCGACTTTCTTGGTAACTTTGATACTGTCCATATATTCCAAAATTGGTTTCGCACTCTTTCGGCTGGTCGCAAATATATCTCGTACCTGAGCAATAGTAATAACCGGATCTTCCGCTAATTTCTCCCGAATGATATTCTTTGCTTCTTCCATATATTCCGTCAGTGTATACATATCTTCTGCGATTTTTACTACTTTACCCTCGACCAGCAATACATTCAGGATATCATCAGCCATTGCTCTTGGAGTCTTTCCAAAGTCAATCTCTGAATATTTTGCAAAGTCATATTTCGCACTTTCAAATGTACCAAGCACGGTCTTTGCTATCTTGTTATACGTCTCATCTTTCTTTATTTCAAACTGAGGTGTGCACAAAAACTCTCCGACACGTTTCACATATCCCTCAGTTTCCAACAGCTCAATGACTTTATCAAACACATTCGGTTTCATTCCCTTAAAATGTGTCATCTGCACTTCCGCTTTCTTCATTCCATAACGATACGGATTCTCTTTTTCATAGGATTCCAGACTCTTCACAATCGCCTGTACTGCTCCACGTTTTGAATCCGCATGCCATGTAAATGTATCTTTTTTCATCGGGAATACATAAATCTGACCATTCTCTTTTAATTCTTCTATATCCTGGTTTACCTCATCCATGGACAATGCCGTCAGCTTTGCAAGTTCTGCAGAAGTGATCATTGTGTCTCCATGTTCTTTTATATGAAGTTCAATTACATCCGCTGAAGAACCGGATTCTTTTCTCTTAAGTTCTTCAATCACATCTTGTTGAAAACGTCTCTTCACACCCGGATTTGGCTCAAGAATCACGCCTCCCCCAATCGTCTCCATCGGAGAATAAAAACGGACTACAAACTTATCGCCTCTGCGTACTGCGATTTCATCTTCCAGGCGAAGTTGAACATATCCACTCTCACCTGGTCCGATTTCTTCTTTATCAAGCAGTACTGCACGGCATAAAATTTCACTCGTTCCTGTAAACAGATGTAATCTCGTATGATTCGTCAATACCCGCATAGAGGAGTCCAGTATATTCATCTTCACATCCAGCAGATCTGTATTTTTCATACTTGCCGGCGGTGCCAGCACACAACCTCGCTGAATTTCTTTTTTCTTAACATTAGACAGATTAATTGCCACACGTTGTCCCGCATAACACTCTTTTTTATCCTGACCATGCACCTGAATGCTGCGAATCTTGCACTCTTTGCCAATCGGATACATTTCCAGAGTATCTTCTTTACGAATCGTACCAGACACAAGGGTTCCGGTAATGATCGTGCCAAACCCAGACAATGTAAATGCGCGGTCAATCGGAAGTCTCGGAATTGTATTCACATCTTTAGCTACAACTTCATCACTTGTCATATGCTCGATCACCTGAATCAGTTCTTCCAGTCCCTGACCGGTTGCAGCAGACACCTTACATACCGGTGCTTTTTCCAGAAATGTGCCTTTTAATTCTTCACGCACTTCCTCTTCCACCAGTTCCAGCCATTCTTCATCTACGATATCGCATTTATTCAGGACAATAATACTCTTTTCAATTCCCAGAAGATGTAAGATATCCATGTGTTCCCTTGTCTGCGGCATAATTCCTTCATCCGCCGCAATAACAAGAAGCACCAGATCCATTCCTACAACTCCGGCCACCATATTGTTGATAAATCTCTCATGTCCAGGAACATCGATAATTCCCGCACGGTCTCCACTTGGAAGATCAAAATATGTAAATCCAAGATCTATGGTGATTCCTCTCTTCTGTTCTTCTTCCCAGCGGTCTGTATTTCTTCCTGTAAGAGCTTTGATCAAAGTTGTCTTTCCATGATCGATATGTCCGGCTGTACCAATGATAATATTCTTCATCTGTCTCTATACTCCTAATTGTCTCTATAAAAGACTTGTTTCTTCTAATATATCCATCTCTTTTAACTGCTTTACAGCAAGTGTCATTGCATCTTTATCCAATGTTCTCACATCCAAAAGAATCGTATCATTTACCGTTCTTGGAATAATCGGAACAGGCAAATGTCTCATACGTTCTTCCAGCTCCGGAACACTGATCTTTTCCGGATGGATTGCAACTGCAGCACTTGGAATTCGTTCCAGCGGAAGAGATCCTCCGCCAATCTGAGATTCACAATCCACAACTTCATAAGCTGCAGGCAGCTTTGCTCTCTGAAGCATACGCTTAAATGTCTTTGCTTCTGCAACCGTCTCGTCATAAGACTTTGTAATCATCTTAAGTACCGGAATATTCTGGATCGCATTTTCCTCAGACAGGTATTCCTGAAGTACCAGTTCCAATGCTGTTGCTGTAAATTTGTCAATTCGAAGAGCACGGGTAAGCTGGTTCTTTTTCATCATATCGATATATTTTTTCTTACCGATAATAATTCCAGCCTGCGGACCCCCAAGCAGCTTATCGCCGCTGAAGCACACCACATCTGCTCCTTTTCTGATGGAATCCTGAACAGTAGGTTCATAAGTGATCCCATATTTGCTAAGATCGATCAGAACACCGCTTCCCAGATCTTCAATGACCGGAATATCATGTTCTTTCGCAATCGGAATCAATTCATCAATTCCTACTGTATCTGTAAATCCTACGATTCGATAATTACTTGTATGAACTTTCAGAAGCGCCTTTGTCTCTTCTGTAATTGCGCTCTCATAATCATCATAATGTGTCTTGTTAGTCGTTCCGACTTCTACCAGTGTTGCTCCACTTTGTTCCATAACATCCGGAACCCGGAATTTTCCACCGATTTCAACAAGCTCACCACGGGATACAACGACTTCGCCTCCTTTTGCAAGGGAACTTAAAATAAGCATAACAGCTGCCGCGTTATTATTTACCGCCATTGCAGCCTCTGCGCCTGTAATCTTACAGAGCAGTTTTTCAAAATGTGAATATCTCTCTCCGCGTCTTCCTGCTTCCAGATTGTATTCCAGATTAGAATATCCCGTTGCAATCTGAGCGATCCGATTCATGTGTTTCTGACTGATCGGTGCTCGTCCAAGGTTCGTATGAAGAATCGTTCCTGTACCATTGATGACTGAACGCATATTCGGTGTATGCATGGCAGTTACTGTTCTTCGAACATTCACATTCAGATTCCCAATCTGTTCTTTTGCCTTTTCCTCATCCTCGCATGTTCCGATATATTTTCTAAGTGCATCCATCTCCAAATGAATCGATTCCACTACCGTATCCCGGCTGTATGTTTCAATCAGCCCCTGAATCTCCGGGTCTTCCAGCAATACATCCACTTTCGGAATGCTGCGGTATAACATATTCTTATTCATGACTTCTTTGTTCCCCTTCTTATTCTTTTGTTCGTCTGACTAATACAGACGAATCAGCTTATCGCTCTTCTCTGCCACTTTTCCAATAATAGAAACCTTAGTATCCATATGTGCCGCGCGAAAATCTGCAAGCATCTCCTGAAGATTCTCCGGTGCCACACTCATCAACAATCCACCTGATGTCTGTGGATCATACAGAAGATCCAGATAGAAATCTTCCACATGTCCAACCTCGACCTGATCGATAGAATATCCGCGGTTCTTGTAAGCCCCCGCCGGAACAAGTCCCATCTTCGCATAGTCAATTGCGTCTGCAAAATATTCGATATCACGGACATTGATCTCGAAGGTTACTTCACTGGCAGATGCCATCTCTACACAGTGTCCTAAAAGTCCAAATCCTGTAATATCTGTACATGCAGATACGTCGAATTTCTCAACTACTTGTTTTCCAAGTTTATTCAATGACGCCATGACCGTCTCCGCTTCACGGATTGCGGAAGGTGATGCCATATCAGCTTTGATTGCTGTATTTACCACACCGCTTCCGATCTGTTTTGTCAATACAAGAATATCTCCCGGTCTGCATCCATAGTTCTTGAATATCTTGTCAGGATGTACAAAACCAGACACGCACAATCCATACTTCGGCTCATCGTCCTGTACAGAATGTCCGCCTACCAGCACTGCTCCTGCTTCTTTTACTTTATCTGCACCACCAGCCAGTATATCACCAAGGATTGCCGGATCCAGACAATTCGGGAATCCAACAATATTCAGTGCAACCGCCGGTTCCCCACCCATAGCCCATACATCACTCAATGAATTGGCTGCGGCGATTTGTCCGAACATATAAGGATCATCAACAATCGGAGTGAAAAAATCTACCGTTTGAATCATCGCGATATCGTCAGTGACTTTATAGATGGCTGCATCATCGGACGTCTCAATCCCTACTATTAACTTATCATCCTGAAATTTTGGCAGCTTACTCAGTACCTGAGCAAGGGTCTCCGGACCTATTTTGGCCGCTCACCCCGAAGTCTTGCTTAAGCTAGTCAACTTGACATTTGTTTTCATTTTTCTTAATTCCTCCTCAATGTTGAATAAATAATTATATATGAATAAAAGGAGCTTTCCATTCAGTCACAACAGAAGGCTCCTCTTTTCATCTCAATCCGGTAATTCCAGAGCTGTCCCCCAAGACAGCATCTGGCACGCCCTTCGCGTGCTCATCTTATGGTTTAATGATCTTAGTTGCTTTTGCCTGTGTCTCAACAATGCTGTACATATTAGTCACAGAACCTACTGCAAGCTTGTCTTTTAATCCATAGTAATCAAGACATGTTCCACATGTCATAATCTCTACTCCCTGTGCTTCCAGAGATTTCAGATCTTCTAATGAATCAGATCCTTCAGTTGTAAGTGTTGCTCCTCCATTATAGAAAAGCATAGTCTTTGGTAATTTATCAAGCTGAGTTACAGCAAAAATAAATCCTTTGATCAGGACTTTACCAAGTTCGTCGTTACCTGTACCCATGCGGTCAGAGCTTATTACAACAACTGTATTGTCGTCCTCTGCATCATACTCTGCTGCCGGTGCTCCTTCCATCTCGATTGTAACAACATATTCTTTCTCAGCTTTCTGCTCAGATGTAACTTTTCCTCCGGCACTTGTAGCCATCTTTGTCACATTCTGTACGGCAATCTCGTTATCAACTAATACTTCGATTGTCTCCGGTCCTGTAAGTGCATCCATTGCTTTTTTTGTCTTGATAACCGGAATCGGGCAGTTATCTCCCATTGCGTTAACTGTAATCATTGTATATTTCCACCTTTCTTTTATTTAAATATACCATTTCTTACGCACACTATAGATACATACTATCACTTCTAGCTGGAAAGGTAAATGGTATTTTTATACTATTTTGGACTTTTTTGTCGTTATTCTGGACTTCCAGGACACGATAGCCACCCTGAACATAATATGCCGGCTTCATCTGTCCCTTTTTGAACTCTGTCAGGAATTCATCCATCGTTCTGACCTCATTTGGAAAATATGTCGCACACACACCGACTTTTTCCGGCACATGACAGTCACTGGAACCAAGTGTAAAATATCCATACTGCCTTGCATATGCCGCTGCTTTCATACATGCTGCAAAAGATGTACTTCCATTGAGTACTTCCACACCGTCCAGGCCGTGTACCAAAGCCAGATTCTCCTCCAGGCCACGGTTATTATTGCGGAATGGATGCGCTGCAAAACAAACGCCTCCCTGTGCTTTTACAAGATCTATAAAATCCTGTGCCGGGATCCGCTCTTTCGGGTAATCTTCAATTCCAAATGCGACAATGTCTCCCTGAAGAGAATAAAACTCAATCCCAACAAAAATCGGGAAGCCTGTCCTCGCTGTATATTCTGCTGCATAGTCCTTAAGCCCCATACTGTCATGATCCGTAATGCAAAGCGCTCCAAGCCCTTTCTCCTTACCGATCCGAACCATCTCTTCCAGCTTCAGGAAGCTGTCTGGTGAATATGTCATTTCGTGCATGTGTGTGTCAATAAACATAATTTCTCCCTCCTCTTTATATTATAAGAAGATTCTCGCACATCTTCAAATTGACTTTTATAATAATCGTCCATTTATATAGAAAATATCTATAATTGAAAATGTGCTGTGCCTATGCTACACTTATGATACTGAGTTTTTGTGCAAAATAGCATTGTACTTCAGTCTGAACGGTAAAATCCGTAAAATATCCAATGATTTTCTATATAAATTTTAAAGGAGTTTTATTATGTGGATTGCAGATAAATGGAAAGATTATGAAGTCATCGACTGCAGCGGCGGCGAGAAGCTGGAACGCTGGGGTGATTACACACTGGTACGCCCGGACCCGCAGGTCATCTGGGATACCCCAAAAAAAGAAAAAGGCTGGAAGCATATGAACGGTCACTACCACCGCAGCAAAAAAGGCGGCGGTGAATGGGAGTTTTTTGATTTACCAGAACAATGGCAAATTCACTATGGTGAGCTGACATTCAATTTAAAACCATTCAGTTTCAAACACACTGGACTTTTTCCGGAGCAGGCAACAAACTGGGACTGGTTTGGTGATAAGATCCGCAATGCCGGACGCCCGATCAAAGTTCTGAACCTGTTTGCCTACACCGGCGGAGCTACACTTGCAGCAGCCGCTGCCGGCGCACATGTCACTCACGTGGACGCTTCCAAAGGTATGGTAGCCTGGGCGAAGGAGAATGCTGCATCATCCGGATTATCCGATAAACCAATCCGCTGGCTTGTAGATGACTGTGTAAAATTTGTAGAACGAGAAATCCGCCGCGGCAATCATTACGATGCTATCATTATGGATCCGCCGTCTTACGGCCGCGGACCAAAAGGTGAGATTTGGAAGATCGAGGATGCCATTCATCCACTTATTAAGCTGTGTACTCAGATTCTTTCTGAAGATCCACTTTTCTTCCTGATCAACTCCTATACAACAGGGCTTGCTCCTGCCGTATTAACTTACATGCTCGGAACAGAGTTAAAATCCTTCCATGGACATGTAGACTCTCAGGAAATCGGTCTTCCGGTCACAAGCTCCGGACTGATCCTTCCATGTGGAGCTTCGGGACGCTGGGAAGCAGATCATTAATTATCTTAATACACTTAAGCTGTCCGAATTACCAATTCAGGAAATATATTAAAAAAGTGTACAATTACATGAAAAGGCTGCAGAAATAGATGTAGATTAAAAACATTTATTTTCTGCAGTCTTTTATTATCATGACATCCTTATATTTTCTTGCAGAAAACATATCTCGGAAGTCCGCCGTATTTCAGGTCCTTGGCCACAATCTCATACCCGAGTTTTCGGAAATTATTCACACTGTACACATTTTCCGGATGAGCAGTCCCCATAAGCCAGTGATACCCTAAGAATTTCAAATGTTCTTCCGCTGTTTTCATCAGTTCTTTTTGCAGACCTCTTCCCCGGAATTCTTCATCTACCATCGCAATTTCCATATGCGCGACACGGGTAAGCTCTTCCTCGTTTAAATTCAGATATTTTCCCAGATTCTCCTCCCCAAGTTCTGATGTCCGGGCTATAAAAATTCCTGCCAGTTCGTATTCATGTCCTCCCACCGGAGCCTCTGCTTTTACTGCAAATCCTGCTGTCGCCACATAGCGAAGAATCTTCTCCTCTTTATCCATACTGAACCAGCTCTTATCCGGAATACCCTCATAAATTCTCTGCATAAAATTATAAATTTCCGGTCCTTCCTGCTCCTGGGCCTGTTCAATACGGAACCAAGGACAATCATCATCGCCATTCATCAAATGACTCTCCACTTTCTTCAGATCCTTCCAGAAGAGCGTCTGCATTTCTCCGTTTTCTTTCTGAAAATCTCCTCTTTCCTCATATCTGCTGCGCCCAAATGTTCCCATTGCCCGTGCAACTCCATAATCTATAATTCCTGCCGCATAATGGATACCTCTGTCCCACATCACTTTTTCTGCTGCACGCATCATCTTATTAATCAATCGTACCGGTACCCCCTCCCCATTTCTTATATAAGTCATAGGATACCAGGAATAGATCAATGCAGCACTTTTCCTTTCTTCCTCGCTAAGTTCAAGTCCGGTTTCCGCAAGAATTTTGTCCACGCCTTCCGTCTGGACAACAAACACTGCCACCATCTCGCCATAACGCATCGCTTTTACTGCAAATCCTTTGTCTGTCATATAAGAACGCATTTTTTCATCAGATTCCAGGCGAAAGACCTTGCACTTTTTATTCTTTGTCCTTTCAAATGTATCTCTGACAACTTCAAGTGCCTCCGGGATTTCCTCTTCTGTCACAAGTGATAGCTCGAGTGTCTGATCATTATATTCATATATTTCAATAATTTCATCTTCCATAATCGTATTTCCTTTCTTGTATAAAATCCACTTGAATTTATCATAATTATACACGTCTGCTTTCTTTTGTGCTATAATCCGTCGTAGAAAAGTTGTAACTAAATATATTTACGAATTCTGGAGGAAATAAAACTTATGAAATTAATGATTGCATCTGATATACATGGTTCTGCATATTATTGTGAGAAAATGATTGAAGCATACAAAAGGGAAAAAGCTGACAAACTATTATTATTAGGTGACCTTCTTTATCATGGGCCAAGAAATGATCTGCCAAAAGACTACAACCCAAAGGCTGTCATTGCTATGTTAAATGCTATGAAAGAGGATCTGTTATGTGTCCGCGGCAACTGCGACACCGAAGTAGACCAGATGGTACTGGAATTCCCAATTCTTGCCGATTACTGTTTTATTGAACTGGACGGTCATACTATTTTTGCAACTCACGGTCATCACCATAATCCTGCAAATCCGCCTATGTTAAAGAAGGGAGATATTCTCCTGAATGGACACACACACATTCCTGCAAATCAGGATATGGCTGATTTCATTTACATGAATCCAGGTTCTGTGTCTATTCCAAAAGAGAATTCCGCACACGGATATATGATCTATGACCAGGAATTCATCTGGAAAGATCTGGACGGAAATGTAATCGATATGATGTAAGTGTCAAAAAGTATAAATTGTGTTTGTGCTCGCACAAATAAGCAATTTATACTTTTTGACACGCTGAACACCGAGGACGAAATAAAATGGTGTGAATACACCATTTTATGGGAGTTCGAGGTGTTCAAGGATTGCGGGAATTGCATAGCAATGGAGCAATCCGATTACATCATTATTATCAACCGCTAAAAATTATACAAGGAGGATTTTCTATGTTCCGATTATGGGCAAAAGAATTTAAAGATAATAGAATGTTGCGGGATACTGTCATAGAAGTTGATAACGATGACACCCGCACACACAAGATTTTTCATGCGATTGACGAAGTCTGCCATGAATTTGATCTGAGCAATCCAATCTGGCTGGATTCCAATATTGATGAATTCAAAAGACATGCAAAGACAAGATTTCATCAGGATAACTTCGTAGATTCTATTGAATTTGACTATCTGGAAATTCATATAATAGAAGAATAAAAGACTTTGGGACAGGTGATTTTTTCACCTGTCCCCTTTTCACCTGTTCTTGCTTACTTTATTCACTGCGGATTGCCGCAAGCGGACTCAGTCTCATTGCCCGAAGCGCCGGGAAATATCCCGCCACCATTCCGACCAGCATCGCAAATCCAAGAGAAATAAGCACCAGCCATACCGGAATATAAGAAATATTTCCTTCTACTCCCAGTGCCGAGCTTTGTGCTGTTACCATATTGATTGCACCAGACATTGCAAAGCTCACCATATTTCCGACTATTCCACCGAGGAGTCCGATAAATGCTGCTTCAATCAGAAACATTTGCTTAATGTTTTTCAGACTGCAGCCAAGTACTTTGATGACTCCGATTTCTTTTGTTCTCTCATATATGGACATCATCATCGTATTTGCAATTCCGATTGCTGCAACAATCAGGGAAATGGCTCCGATTCCACCAAGTACTGCCTGGATCACTGCCATCTGCTTTTTCATGCTGTCCATATATTCAACATTTGTCTCTACATTATACCCCATCTCGCGGATCTGTTTTGCCACATCATTGACATTACTCATATCATCTACTTTGACCTGCGCTGAAGAATAATAGAATTCTTTGTAGGCTTTTCCAGACTTTGTAGACGGCTGCCCCGGAATCACTCTTCCTTTGAATTCCTTTTTCATAATCTGTTTTAATGTATCCAGATCACAGAATACATAGTAGGAATTCACATTATAATCGTCAACGCCTCCTGCCACAACGCCACTGGCAGTTACGATATGTTTCTTGGCTGACTGTGGAACATTAGATGTTCCCTTTCCGTCAGTTCCTGCATCAACCTGAAATCCCCCGGAGCTCTGACTGTTGTAATAAGCATCCTGATCCAGAATCATAAACATAGAATCCTTCATCAAATCAATGTCCGGAAGTTCTCCTGTCTCCCAATATCCTGATGAATTATTTCCTCTCTCACTGAAATTGGTCAGAACATTGTTACCATAAACCAGCTCCAGCTTTCCAGTCCCGGATTTTGGAAAAGTTCCTCCATCTGCCAGCTTGATATCTCTCATTCTCAAGCCTTCCGGTGTACTTGCGTACAGGGAAATATATCCTTCATATTTCCCTTTCAGACAAATTGCGGATGTTTCATAGATTGGTGCTGCTGCTTTTACATGTTCCAGCTCACCGAATTTTTTCACACAATTGTCATCAATATATTTGCTTGCCTCATCGGATTTATCGGAGTTCGATGAATGCATCATCCCATCTCCGACAGATTCGCTGCCCGTTACATTTATAGTCGTAAGTCCCCCTGACTGCTCCATCTCATCATAGACTGATTTCTGAAGTCCAAGTCCAAGAGACACCATAACTACGATAGATGCTGTTCCGATGACGACTCCGAGCACCGTAAGAAATGTACGAAGCTTTCGTCTCTTAAGGTTGCTCGCGCTCATCCTCAGAAGATCTATCCAACTCATCCAGTAGCTCCTCCTCTTCATTTAACATCTGCTTTTTCTTCTTTTTCTTTACAAATACTACTGCTGCCACTGCACCGGCTATGATCACGATCACTACTACGACCGGAACAACCGGAAATCCGCTGCTGCCTGCGTCCACATCACCGTCTGTATTCATATACATATCAGAGTCATCTACTGCCTCAGTGACTTCCAGCTCGAAATCCTTCGTAGTTTCAGATATATTTCCCGATTCATCTTCATAAGAAAGAGTCATGGTAATCTTAGAATTTCCATTCGTCACTTTTTCGCCTTTCAGCATGGCATCAATAGAACCGGTTGCACCAGCTTCCACATTTCCGATGAAAATCTCCTGTTTTTTGATTCCATTTCCTTCAAATCTGGCTTTTGCATTATACAGTTTAATTCTTCCCAGATTATAAAGACTGCACATAACATTTGCCTCGCCACCGACCTCAATGGTCTGAGGGCTGATTTCAAATTCGCTGAATTCGAACCTTGCGTCCTGTTTTACCGGAATAGAGATCGATGAGGAAGAATCAATCTGAGTTGCCTGTGAATCTTCGTACTTCATGCTCAAATTAATGCTGTAAGGCTTTTGCAGCAGATCCGCTTTCGCATTCAATGTAATAGAAATATCTGCGGTACCGTCAGCTTTAATTCCATCAAGATAAATAGAATTCGAACCGGAAGTTGGCAGAAATGCCGGCGCACTTGTCTGTTCATCAGTACCTTCCGTCGGAGCTTCCAGCTCAAACAACATATTCTGGACTTTTGTTTTCTTCGATGTATTTTTCAAATGAATCGTCAGTGTAAAATCACTTCCTGCATGCACCTCTGCCGGATTGGTATCAAATCCTGTTACGATAACTCGTGGCACAGAACCATCGGAACTGCTTCCTCCACTGCCGCTTCCGCCACCACTGTAGACTGCCGGCTCGTCATTGCCAACAGAAGCTGTCATAGCATCGCCGCCATTTCCATTGTCACCTTGATTCTGGGAATTATCTGCCTGCGGCTTCTCTGTCGTGTTTACATATAATTTATGGGTTGCAATCGGCTCATCATCATCACCTTTATACACAGAAAATGGAATGGCATATCTGCGTGTTCCGGCATCGTCTCTCTGTACAAAATCAAAAGAAATCTCTGTCTTCTCTCCAGCTTTCAGTGTATCAATTTTCTGTTCATATTTCTGATAATCTGTCTTGAATGGCCATGCATCTGCATTTTCACCACCCATATCCGGAGATACAGATAAATTACTTAAATCCTGTCCTGTCTTATTGGTGATCACCAGTGTCCATTTCTGGGATTCTCCCGGTTTATATTGCAGTGTTTTATTATCCTTGGACTCAATCTTCGCGGCCACACGACCAGCTTCTCCGGTTCCTTCTCCTTCTGCTGCTGCCTCTACCTTCACCGCAAGCCCCGGCAGGATCATTGCTGCAATCAATAGCGCCGCTACAATGACCGCCATTACTCTCCTTGATTTTGTCATTTTCCTGTTCCTCCTTACTACTCCCATTCTTTCTATTTTTTTTAATACTCTGTATCTTGTGGATTCATATTTCCCGAAATCGCTTTATCTCTATCTTCTGTATGTTCAGTTCCTGACCGATGATCTTCTATCTTGATAATCTTACCGTCGCTGATATGAAATACCCGGTCTGCATAGGTCGCGAGATGATTATCGTGAGTTACCATAACTAATGTTTTCTTCTGCTGCCTTACTACCTGCTGCATCAGTTTCATGACCTCTTCCGATGTGTGGGAATCCAGATTTCCCGTTGGTTCATCCGCAAAAATAATCTTCGGATCTACCACAAGTGCTCTCGCTACACCGACTCGCTGCTGCTGTCCGCCAGACATCTGGTTCGGCATATGTTTCTTATGCTTTCCAAGATTTACAAGATCCAGCATCTTATCCGCTTTTTTTAATCTTACATCTTTCGGAACTCCACGAAAGCTCAACGGCAACGCTACATTTTCCACGGCATTCATAGTCCCCAGCAGGTGGAAAGACTGAAAGATAAATCCTACATTGTCCCGCCGGAACTTTACCAGCTCTTCTTCGTTCTTCTTTTCGATATGCTCGCCGCTGATGATGACCTCGCCTTTTGTCGGTTTTTCAAGCCCTGCCAGCATATTCAGAAGGGTCGATTTACCAGATCCTGATGTTCCGACAATCGCGCAGAACTCGCCCTTATAAATATTAAAGTCTACGCCATCTAAGGCACGCACGACTTCATCACCCACGCGGTAGAGTTTATACAGATTCTTTACCTCTATGACTTTTTCCATATACCCTCCCTCTTGGTTTATGTTTAATTCCTTTATATACATTGTTATACAGATTTTTCATTCTTGAAGACATGAAAGATTTTTGCAACACCTGCTGCGTCGTCTATTTGCAGGTGTTGCAAAAATCTTCCAATTGTCTTAAGAATTGAAAAATCTATTTTCTCAATTATATATTACATACGTTCATTAAAACATAAAAAAAGAAATACTTCCGGTAGAAATTATGAAGTATTTCTTAATTTTTATGTTTCATGTTTAATTTCTTGGTGACTATAGTGAGGCTTTCGCAGGAACGAGCACACCAAGTCCCCGCACACAACTTCCGCCTGAACTTTCTACATCGCGAGGATTAATGGCAGGATTTTCGTTATGCCTGCGAGTATAATTCAGTTTTCGGAGCACTGTCTGAGCCTGCCTTTTGGCGAGTTTACGGAGAAAACTGTAATATATGACGCAGCAGGCATAGAAAATCCTGTCTAATCTGAGCGATATAAAAAGTCATCTTTTCATTTTAGGACTGAATATCAATGATGCGAGATATCCGAATATTAACGCTGCGCTGATACCGACTGCACTGGCTTTGAATCCTCCCAGGAACACTCCGATGAATCCTTCCTGATCTACAGCATCTTGGATCCCTTTCCAAAGAAGGTTCCCGAACCCACACAATGGTACGCTCGCACCAGCTCCGGCAAAATCCTGGAATGGCTGATAGATTCCAATCGCTCCAAGAACTGCCCCGCTGCACACTAGAAGTACCATGATACGCCCTGGCATTAGTTTTGTCCTATCCAGCAGGATCTGCGTCAGAGCACAGATGATTCCGCCTATAATAAATGCTTTTATATAATCCATATCTGTCTCCTCTCCATTTCGAAAACCAAAGATCTACTTATATTCTAAGCTTCATGCTCCAACACAATCGCGTGGGCAATCCCCGGCACACTTGCACCTTCGTTGTAGCTGACCGTAGACATGAGTGCTCCTGTAGGCACAAACAACACACGTTCCCATTCTCCCCGTTCGATTTTGGGAAGAATATATGCTGAAAGTACCGTTGCCGCGCACCCGCATCCGCTGCCTCCCGCATGGGTGTCCTGGGTCTGCTGATCAAAGATCGTCATACCACAGTCCAGGTGTTTTCCACGGATATCATAACCTTTTTCAAGCAGCAGATCAAAAAGAATGCTCTGTCCCACATATCCGAGATCTCCTGTAATAATCCGGGAATAATCTTCCGGCGATCTTCCAAAATCCTGTAAATTCTGCCAAATCGTATCACAGGCCGCCGGCGCCATACACGCTCCCATGTTCTGCGAATCTTTCAGACCGTAATCCACAATTTTTCCCACTGTCAGACCACTTATCCTCACATGGCTCTCCTTTTTCCCCACAAGAAACGCTCCACTTCCAGTCACAGTCCAGTGGGCAGACAATGGTCTTTGATTCGCATAACTTAGTGGAAAACGAAATTCTTTTTCCGCACTTCCAAAATGGCTGGAGGTCACTGCAAGTATATATTCGCCATATCCTGCTGCCACACTCATAGATGCCAATGCCAATGCTTCTCCCGATGTTGAACACGCCCCGTAAAGCCCGAACATCGGAATCTGCAGTTTTTCCACTCCCATGCTCGTTGCAATTCCCTGTCTTAGAAGATCCCCGCCAAACAGATACCGTACCTGATTCTGGCTGACATGTGCCTTCCCCATGGCAAGCAGACAGGCTTCCCTTTGCATCGTGCTCTCCGCTTCCTCCCACGTATTTTCTCCAAACAAATCACTTTCTCCGACCAGGTCAAACATTTCTCCAATCGGCCCTGCTCCTTCTTTTTTCCCGACAACAGATGCACTGCTGATGAGATAAGGTGCCCGGTCATATGCTATACTCTGCGCCCCTTTTACTAATTTCATGTATTCCAACTCCCTTTTCTTTTTCAAAGAATACAAGAACAGCCTCGACATTCTTACTGCCAAATGCATGTCATGCATTCAAGAATGCCTCGCAATGACATGCAGCACATGGCATCTGCCTGTTCTCATATTTTCAACATGAAATTAGTATGTTTCTTTTTCTGGCAAAATATTCCCCTGATCCGATTATTTTTTCTCCATTATTGATTCTTTCCAATATGATATTCCTGTCCCAAAATTCGCATCACGATTCTCGATACAATATCCACAAGTAAAAATCCAAATACGATCATCAGACAGGTCTCCACAAGGAGAATCATATGTTCTATGGCAAGCGCCAAGTTCTGCTTCACACAGCCGTACATCATATAATAAAGATTGGCTCCCGGCATCAGCGGAAATACGGATGCTGTCAGAAAGATTGTGGACGGTGCTTTATTAATCCTGGCCATTACAAATGCATACATTCCCACAAATACAGACGCCAGAAGCATTCCAAACAAATAACTGCCGCCGAATTGTCTCACAATCAGATAGACTGTCCATGTCAGAAATGCTCCGATCCCTGAATAAATAACTTTTTTGCCACGTATCTGATAAATTCCAGCCAGTCCGATGCTTCCGACTGATACCGAAACCGCCTGCACAAATATATTGGAGTTTAGCACTGCTCCTCCTGCATTTCCACCGCCATGCAACATTTTCATTGCTAACGCAATTCCAAATGCAATTCCGAGGGCTCCAAGCACAGAATTCATAATCTCCAGAGTTCCGGAAGTAAAGTTTCTCTGAACAACATCACGCAGTCCATTGATCACGCCAAGGGTACTGATCAGCACCATGACAATCCCGATCATAATACGATCCGAATGAATTGCAATTCCCATTTTTTCTGCTAAAAGTATCACCATCTCTGTTACAAATGCGAGGACTAGATTATAGATCATCGGATTCTTTTCCTGTTTTCCAATCCAGTATCCGGTAAGTGCCATTGCAGCTGAAGCAAAAACGGCTACAATCGCATCATTTCGTCCTCCTCCGAAAAAAATTGCAAATGAAGTTCCACTTACAATCTGTGCCAGCACCATAAGTGGAAATGCAAGTACTTTACTTTTTGCAATTTTTTCATAACGTTCATGAATCTCTGCCTGTTTCGGAGTATTGGCACAAACATATCTGGACAAGTTATTAAGCTGATCCAGTTTATCATAATGAGGACTCGTCATTTCAATATAACGGATCTGTGTGATAATCTCTCCTTCGGGCGTCTCCACCGTCATTTGAATATTGATCTGCGAAGCATAGACATCACTTCGCACAAATCCATAACTTCTGCACATGCGATACAGACTGTCCTCCACACGAAATATTTCTGCCCCGCTTTTCAACAGCTCTTCTCCAATATTTAATATTTCCTGCACGATCCGGTTATAATCCATCTGCTTATCCTCTTTTTACGGTTATTTTCCAGAACTTATCAACACTTCTTCAAGTCCATTTTACTTTTTATCCACATTTTTCATTCGAATTTCTATCGTTCCATTATAAAGCTTTCACATTTTCGATACAATGTAAAAAGGTAGGATTTCTTACCAATCTATGATAGAATGTAAATAAATTTGTAGAAAGGTTTATCATTTACATGCACACTTTTTTATTTCTTTTATGCATTATACTGGCTTTAGTATGTGGCACATACGGCATTGCAGTCCGCGCTATTGGCTCTGGTACAGCATTTTTCGCAGTCTGGCTCGTTCTGGCTGTCTTTTTTATATGCGTTGCTTTGGGAATTCATTTTAATCTATGGAAAATGTTCCCTGATATTCTAAAAAAAGGAATTGTCATTATATTTGCCGGTTGTCTGGCATCTTTCCTTATTATTGAAGGACTAATCATAAGCCAGATGCATGTAGCGGGTCCTGATAATCTGGACTATCTTATCGTGTTAGGTGCACAAGTCTATAAAAATGGTCCAAGCCCGGTTCTAAAATTTCGACTGGACAAGGCTTATGAATATCTGTCTGCAAATCCAGAAACCCGATGTATTGTCACCGGCGGCCAGGGATCAAACGAACCCTTTACAGAGGCAAGCTGCATGGCAGATTATCTGGTGAAGCGCGGAATTGATTCCGGGCGCATTATTCTGGAGGATAAATCAACCACCACTGCCCAGAATCTGACTAACAGCATGAAACTGATTTCTGCAGATACGATAAATCACGCACTGGATAGCAACACAACGAATACCGTTGGAATTTTGACCAATGATTTTCATATGTTCCGCGCTATGCAGATTGCGCGAGCGCAGAAGATACCAAACGCTTACGGTATTTCCTGCGGCTCCACGAAAGTATATCTGCCGAACAATATGTTCCGGGAATATTTTGCAGAAATCAAATTTTTGCTAAAACAACTTACAAAGCATTTTCAATAATTCTGATACATTGACCGGTTTTGCCAGATGTCCATTCATTCCGGCATCGGTCGATGCTTTTCTGTCTTCCTCAAATGCATTTGCAGAAAGTGCAATAATTGGAATATTTGCAAGATCCGAATCTTCCAGCTTTGTCTGACCGCTCTCAATCCGGCTGACTTCATGGCGAGCCTTGCGAATCCAATGATCGCATTTAACGGTGTGCGGATATCATGAGACATATTCCTAAGAAACACACTCCGCGCCCGATTTTAAAGCCTTGATACATTCCTCAATTGAATCATACTGAATGATTTCTACTGCTGACCGGAAAGATCATATCCACGCTTCTCTGGCGCTACTCTCCTACAATTTTATTTTTTCAAATCGGTATTTTTGCCGGATCTTTGGATATTTTTCCCGATCCACCTCACTCATAAACATATCATACGGTCTGGCACATATCTTGAACGGCGGATACATCCCCTGATAAACGACCAGCTTCTCTCCCGTCTCCGTATGCTGCGCAAATGCCAGAACCTTGTATAAGTATTCCGAAGTTTCAGAAGACACCCACTCCCGTTTAAAATGTTGCACAATATCTCCTACAAGAATGTCCCGCTCCGGCACATCACCTGCCGCCGGATTTTTTTGCTCCTGTGGTTCTGTGTCCAGTTCCATATATTCATCCTTGTCCAACGAAACCGGAACCCCGGATTTTCCCTCAATGTGTACGCCGCCGTACCAGGTTCCTGTGATTTCAAAAATATCTCCCAAGTCGTACTCGGAAGAATACTCATCATTTTTCTTAATAATTCTTACTCTTGGCATATTTTAATCTCCTTTTTTCATCAATCTCTAATCCCGCAACCATCATCCAGTAATGATTGAAAAATTTATTCACGAAAAAAATCCCTTTATTTTGTAGCTCAATTTTACATTACAATGCCTGCAATTACTTTGTGCTTCGTGCTGACATTATATATCGTAATTTTACCACAAAACAAGGGGATTTTTTTGTTTTTTTACTTAAACTCTACCACAACTTTTCTTCCATCTACAATGTTATCATACAGGCTGTGCACTACATTTTCTGCATTCGCATCTGCTGCCGCGATAAATCCGTATTCATCAGATTCTGCTAACTTCTTTGCCCGTGTCTCTGCCTCGCCCAACACCTCCAGAAGAGCTTCCGGTTCTACATTTAACATTGCAAAATTCGTATCATATAGTGTGATGTCGTCGGATTTAATCTTGACCGAATCTTCATCGACTGTGCAATGCGGAATCGTGATCGTCACCTTATCCTTTGTCTCTTCCACTTCTGCTTCGCTTACATCAAATCCGGCAGTTACGGTTGTTCTGTACTGTACCAGAAAATCTTTCTTTGTGAGCAATGGAATCTTTCCTTTCGTACACTCGAACACATCTGAAATCACCATTTTCTGCGTTGTCAGATCCGATGAATTCTGAATCACCGTCTCAAGCGGAACGCTTTCCTTTTTCGGCGCTGTGAAATGCCTGTAAACAGACACTCCACATACGCTTACCACAACGAAAACTAACACCACAAATCCAATCTTAATTTTTTTCTTCATACTCTTACTCCTCGTCTTTCCTGTAATTTTTCTTTTGTCTTATCTTTGATACCAATTTTTTTGCTGAACTTTGGATTTTTCTCTATTTTTTCTATCACCCGTATCAGTCGTATTCTGTGTTCTGCATTCATTTACACACCGCCTTAATTACTTGTTCTTGCTGTCTTTCGATGATTCCAGTATAATAACTTAAGACATGATAATACATATTCAATAAAGAGTAATAAATATTGATATTCCGCGGATTTCGGGAAATATGGACTCATCACAAATTTTGATAAAGGATTTATATAAATTTTATATCTAATTTTTGATTATCCGTATAAACACTATACTTTCAAATATTTTGAAGTATAGAAAAGCACTCATTTTACCACGAATTTACCATAATTAAACGAGCCTTGATATGACTATAAATAACACTAAAAAGACCTCACACCTAAACGGTGTCTTTTTTAAAAGCAGTCAATCATAAGACCAACTGCTTTGTAAATATAGATATTAAATTGTTAAGCTGAGATTTTACTTAGATTTATCTTTCACTGGTTTGCTATTTTCATCATTTTCTCCTTCAAGCCATGCCATTATGCCAAAGTTACAAAATGGATAAATTATTACTTCTTTATAAACTTCTTGCTCACAACGAGGGCAGATGACATATTCTTCACCTTTTACATTTTTTAATTACCGAAATTCCCTTTTTTATTTGCAAATTACATGTCTTATAGCTTACCATGTTTTTCGTATCTTGCGACTCTTGATATTTTGTTATCCTCATCTACAAATACTACTTTAGGTGGATTTTTCTTTACCTCTTCTGGAGTCATCTGTGCATAGCACATTATGATTATCTTATCACCTGTCTGAACACATCTTGCAGCAGCTCCATTGAGACATATCATTCCGCTGCCTCTTTCTCCTGCAATTGTGTATGTCTCAAATCTGTTCCCATTATTTATATCTACGATACTTACCTTTTCATACTCCAAAATTCCAGCACTGTCAAGTAAGTCTTCGTCTACAGTGATGCTTCCTACATAATCAAGTTCTGCTTGAACTACTGTAGCTCTGTGTATCTTCCCCTTTAACATTTCAAATGTCATATTTAACCCCCGTTTAACCTTCGTAAATAAAGTTGTCAATCAATCTGGTTTTGCCGATATAAACTGCCATGGCAACTAGTACTGGTGCTGTCATCTCCTTGACCGGTTTAACTGAAACAGCGTCTACAGCCTGAACATAATCTATTTTCGCCATAGGCTCAGTTTCAATAAGCTTAATCATTTCTGATACAATTTTATCTGTATCTTTTTCTCCTGCTTTTGCCATATCTTCTCCGAGCTTAACTGCTTTGCTTAAAATTAGTGCCGCCTTTCTCTCATCTTTGCTTAGATATGTATTTCTTGAACTCTTTGCAAGACCATCCTCTTCTCTAACTATAGGGCAGCCCACAATTTCGATATCAAAGTTCAAATCTCTAACCATTCTTTTTATAATCGCAAGCTGCTGTGCATCCTTTTGACCAAAGTAAGCTCTGTCGGGATTTACAATATTAAAAAGTTTAGATACTACTGTGCCTACACCCCTGAAATGTATTGGTCGTGATTTTCCACAAAGTTCCTCTGAAAGACTTTCTATGTTTACATATGTTGAAAAATCGTCAAAATACATATTTTCCGGCTCAGGATTAAATATTAAATTAGCACCTGCCTCCTCACATAGCATAGTATCCCTTTCCAAATCCCTCGGATAGCTTTCCAAATCTTCCCCTACTCCAAATTGAGTCGGATTTACAAAATCACTGACAACAACTCTATCGTTTTCTGAAACAGCCCTTGTAATTAAACTCTTATGTCCTTCGTGCAAAAATCCCATAGTAGGAACAAGACCTACTGTAAGACCTTCTTTCTTCCATTCTTTGACTATAACTCTCACTTCATCTACGGTTTTTACTATTTTCATCGTTCTATCTCCTAATATAACTTGTTAATTACATCTTCTGAAATTTTAAATGTGTGTTCAGGTGCTGGAAAGCTTCCCTGTTTAGTTTCTTCTATATATGCAGCAAAGGCTTCTTTCATTACATCTCCTACCTTTGCGAATTGTTTTACGAATTTAGGTGTAAAGTCAGAGACCATTCCAAGCATGTCCTGATAAACGAGAATCTGTCCATCGCAGCCAGATCCTGCACCTATTCCTATTGTAGGAATATTAATGCTTTCAGAAATAATTTCCGCTAATTTTGCAGGTACGCATTCCAAAACAATCGCAAATGCTCCTGCTTCTTCAACAGCTTTTGCCTCTTCAATGAGTTTCTTTGCTCCCTCTTCACTTTTTCCCTGAACTTTAAAGCCTCCAAAAACGTTCACTGACTGAGGTGTAAGTCCAATATGTGCCATAACAGGAATTGAAGCAGCTGTAATAGCTTTAATCTGTGGACAAACAGAGGCTCCACCTTCTAGCTTTACTGCTTGACATCTTCCTTCTTTCATAAGTCTTCCTGCGTTATACATGGCCTCTTCAACTGAAACTTGATATGACATAAACGGCATATCTCCAACTACTAAGGCATCTTTGGCACCTCTTGTAACTGCTCTTGTATGGTGAATCATATCTTCCATTGTTACCGGCAAAGTATTTTCGTATCCGAGCATAACCATGCCAAGAGAATCTCCAACGAGAATACCGTTAATACCTGACTGATCCATCAATTTAGCTGTCGAATAGTCATAGGCTGTCAGCATTGTAATCTTATCGCCCTTAACCTTCTGTTCTTTAAAAGTGGATACTGTGTTTTTCATTTTTAATTACCTCCGTCATCTTCAAATAGTCACTGTCTAAATGTTTTTCCTGTGCAATACTGAGAAGCTTTTCTGAAAGCAAAAGATATATCATCTCATATCCCACCTTTTCCTCAGACTCGTTTATCCATGCTGCCTTAATAGCTTCAATGTGTTTTGTGATAGTCGACAAATCATTTCGCTCAACAGGACCTGTGAGGGCAGCCGCAACTCCTTTTTCTGCCAATGTGTCGGCATTTCCAGTAAACAAAGGCACTAAGGCTTTCTTTGCATCTTTTTTATCAAAGCCGCATTTTACAAGCATTTCAGCCCCCACTTGAAAAAGTCCGTTTACGAGATTGCTTACAACTACTGCACCGCAGTGGTAAAGAGATTTATTTTCCGCTCCCATTGCGATTACCTTATTTCCTGCTCGCTCAAAGATACTCTTAATCTCATCTAGATTCTCTGCCGAACCCTCCACAGTAAAATAAGCCTTATTCAAGTGTTTCCATGATTCGCACTTATCACTTATTGCATATAGGGGATGTACCGAATAGATATTTGCACCGAGGTTTTCACCATCAAAAAAAACGGTTGATGAAATCGAACCGCTGCAATGACAAATATTTTTATTTTTAATATCCAGATTCTTCATATAATCCCATACTTTGCTTATCTGTCCATCAGGCACAGTAATAAACAGGGTATCACTGTCACTTAAGATATCCTCTATACTCTTATATAGTTTTGTGTTAGTAAAATCTGCTGCTGATTTAGCTGATTCCGGTGATTTGCTGAAGTAACCCGTAATCTCTACGCCGTTTTCCTTCAGGTATTTTCCAAGGGAAAATCCTACTTTCCCCGCTCCGATAAATCCTGCTCTCATATCGATCACTCCTTTCTGGGAAGTGACAATCATGAAAATCTGCATGGATGAGGTCTCGTTCAAACTGATATAATCCTCATGGTTTAAAAATAAAAAATATGTGGTATAGTTTCTGTTCGAATACTATCTACCCATTACTATAGCACCTATTTAAGTGATTGTACAGAGAAAAAAATAAGGCACCACTCTAACTAATTTATCATTAAAGTGATGCTAATATAAATCGTGTTATTTAGCTTTTCTGTATTTAATCATTTTCACAATCTGAATTATCAAAGTCGGGATAAAAATATAAAGCATGACAAAACACTTCTTCATTTTTCGCTTGATTACCCACCACAGAAAAGAAAGAACCCTGTAAAGAGCCTTACCACCATTGGTGGTGCTTTGCACTCTTGATTGGGCTTTTTGTTTGCTGTATCTTTCATGCAAGAGGAAAATTAAAGTCCTCTATTCCATTTCTCTTTTAGATAATCTTCATAGTCCGTTTCATTAAAATCTAATTGTGGCGAAGTGTTGGGAATGTTGTTTCTGTTGTCTATATCTGCAAGCTGACGGAATATCCAATCATCATAAGGGTCGTGATATTTATACTCTTTGGGCTGTTCTCTGTATCGGTCTAACCCTCGCATTTCCTTATGTACTTTCATCATGCGTTCCAATTTCTGACGCTGTATCAACTGCTTGATTTCCATAAGTTCTTCCAACTCTACTACCTCACTAGAAAGATAATTGCTAATGTATCTAATCAATGTAGTTTCCATGTAAAATCTACATTCTTTTTCGTCATTGAAAAATTCATTTTCAGACAAATAATCTAAGGAAACATTAAAATCCTGTTCTCGTTTGATAACGTCCATGATATATGGCTCGGTGTGGTCAATATATTTCCATTCCCCCGACAATAATTCATTCGGTGTTACTCCCAGCACGTCCATTATCTTTTCCAATGTATCAAAGGTAGGATAATTCACACCTCGTTCAATCTTGGAAAGGCTCTGCATATTGATACCGATTTTATTGGCAAGTTCCTGTTGTTTCATTCCCCTGTGTTTTCTTATGATTTGTATGTTTTCTCCTAAGAAACTGATTTTCTTTTCATAATACTCCATAACTTAGTATAACCGCTCCTTTCGTTGCTTTTATTGTCATTTATAAGCATATCATACTTAATATATATCGAAAAGTCAATCGAAACTTCTTGACAAGTAATTCTAGTGGCGTTATTATCTTATCAGACAGAGTGATTAAGCACGCTAGGGTCAATCACACACTTGAGTAAGCATATATAAGAGATGTTTTCACTTTGATAGCATGAATGAGCATGGACTATCAGACTAAAAATAGGGTTTCTGACTGGGGCTGTTTCGTTTAGCCACGAGCCTCTCAAGGCTCGTGAGCGTTAAGAACGGAACAGACACAGGAAGAAAGGGAACGCCTTTAGGCGCTCGTAAAGGGCGTATATGTAACACCGCCCTGCGCATACATGTCATAGTACCTAGAAACTGTGATAAATAAAGGACAAAACGCTATTTTTACCCCGCAAAAAAACGGGGCATACGAAAGGAGTAATGCACTATAACTACACACAAAAATTTATCCGTTAAGATTGATTACATCAGCATTGTATTTGAAACGGCAACCGCTGAAGATGTAATCATGCACATTTTAGGTTTACCGACTGATATTTTCAATGTCTATCCGGCAAGCATTAAATACAAAACCTATCAAGCACGCTGGCAGATTGGAGATATTTATGTATCGGGGGACGCAAGAAAGACAGAGGACAACCCACAGGGGCTAGGCTGTTATCTTGTTATGACTGGCAGAGGTTGTGATGATATTTTCCGTATTCTCGACAGTAGGAATTATACCTTTGGGGATATGTTCCGACGCTGTGAGCGAAGATACGGACTGGATAATTTTCATTTCACAAGACTTGATATTGCCATTGATGATAAGAACGAAAAGCCATTCTTTACCATAGAGCAGATAAAGAAGAAATGCGAAAAAGAGGAATTTATCTCCAATAGTGAGGGCTACCACTTTGATGAAAGCAAGTTTGACGATTTCGACACCGCAAAGACTGTTTATATCGGTGCTGGAAAATCTGGATTATCCTACCGCTTTTATGATAAGGATAAGGAAGTCTGTTCAAAACATAATAAGACGCTTGAGGAAGTCGGCAGTTGGAAACGAACAGAAATGCAACTGCGTGATGATAAGGCTCATGTTTTTGCCATGACATTTAAGGACAGACCGCTGGAACTTGGGGAACTGGCTTTCGGGCTACTGGCAAACAACCTACGCTTTGTCGTGCCAAACAGAAACGAAAGTAATAAAAGCAGGTGGAAAACGTGTCGATTTTGGGAACGCTTTTTAGGGGCTGTGGAAGTCTTGAAACTGCAAGTACCAAAGCAGCATAATTCCCTTGAAGAAACACAGCAATGGCTCACAGAGGGTGGCGTCATTTCCGCTGTCAAAAGTTTTTATTTCTTGGAAGAACATGACGCATTAGGTGGACTGGAAAAAGTAGGAACTATGCTTGATAAGGCAAGATACAGCAATTCCCTTTCCAGTAAATTAACCGCCCATTTACAGAGGATAAACCGCACCGACCTTATCCCCTATATCCAGTATGACACAAAACATGGGAAAGGGGGTATCTGATGAATAACAACGATATTCCCGTATGGGAAAAATACACCCTTACCATTGAAGAAGCGTCAAAGTATTTCCGCATTGGAGAAAACAAGTTAAGACGATTGGCAGAGGAAAACAAGGACGCTGGCTGGCTCATTATGAATGGCAACCGCATACAGATTAAACGCCGACAGTTT